>JAVJTC010000009.1 GCA_040219085.1 Acidimicrobiales bacterium | reverse complement strand
CGCACATGCGCGTAGCATCGGTCTCCACAGGGGCTCTCCAGGATCGACGGCGTAGGAACCACCGATTCTGTTGAGCCCCTGTCCCGCGCACAGGGACCCTCACCCCCTCAAGCGCTCACCCCCGCGAGAATCCGAAGCGCCACCAAAGCCGGCAGGGCACAAGCGAGAGGGATGATGGTCGAAGGGGTCTGCCGCGGGTTCTGGTGACATCTGATCTGGCTTGCCCGGAAGGCAGGTTTGGGAGGATGAACCCATGCCCAAGACCGGTCCCCAGGAGTTCTGCGTGGCTGGACAGTCGCCGCGGATGCGGCGCACCATCGCTGAGGTGAGCCCGGTGCAAGACCAGGCCTTCGGCGTCATGGCGGGTGATCACACGCTGGAGGGTTGAGCGGATCAATCGTCACCGACCGAAATGGGCGTTGCCTGAGGTGCCCCCGAGCCCGCGTGTGGAGGACCGATGAACGGTCAGGCCACCAGCTGTTCGAGCCAGCGACCGATGAAGTCGCGCAGCTGAGGCGCATCTGCTCCGAGCGCCTCGAACTCGGCGTCGGTGAATCGTCGGTGTGACGCGAGCGCCTCGGCCAGCAGGGCATCGGTGAACCCTCCATCGAGTTCTCCGGCCAACTCGGTGAGGTGATCGAGGTCAAACCGACCGGACAGGGTGTGGACGTCCACGAAGTCGCGTGCCTCGGCACGGTCGAGCACCTCGAGGACCGTGCGCTGGAGCTCCGTGAGCGGCTGTTCAGCCATCGGTGTCGACCACCTCGTCGACGAGCGGCTGCCAGGCAGCCCGGAGGCCTCTCGGGAGGACGAGCTCGTCCCAGAGGTCGACGAGGAGCGCACCGTCGACGATCGACTCGATGTCGCCCGGCGTGCCCTCGCGCAGCACCACCTCGTAGGCGCGCGCTCGTTCCCGTCGGTCGGAGAGGCGTACGGACCGTCCTGGGCGAGACCAGTCGAGGTGGAGCGGCATCGTCAACGTGCGCAGTCCTTCGTGTGGTGTGAGGTCTGGAAGGCGGTCGGGGATGGCCGCAGTTCGCCCTCTCCCTACCCCTACCTCCTCCCAGTGCAGCACGGGGCTCGACGTCAGGCGTCGGCCCGTTGCGAGGAGCAGCCGTTCCACGGTCTCGAGCGTGGGCGAGACCCGGCCGTGCTCGTAGGCGGACAGCGTGGACCTGGAGGTGTGGGCGCGCTCGGCCAGGTCAGTCTTGGACAGACCAGCCGTCTCCCGAGCCTCCGTCAGCACCGTCGCACTCATGTCGCTAGCGTATCTGATCAGATACGGTCGGCGACCGAGACTCAGCCAGGCACCCCGTCCCGCTCGCCGAAGCGTCGCCAGCCTCAGCGCCCAGCGAACCAACGAATCCGTCTTGTCCCCAGGGTTTGGTGGCGCCTGACGGTCGTCGCTGACGCGGCGGGGCAGGTCACGTCGATCACCGACCCCAACAGCGCCACGAGGTCGATGACCTATGACCTGGCGGGCCGGTTGAAGACCGCCACCAACGCCGCCGGTAAGACGTGGACGTACTACACACACCGACGGCGACTCGTACCTGCACGCCGGCGGGATCCTCGCCGAAACCACCACCGCCGGCACTCTCTACACCCACACCGACAACCAAAACACAGTCGACGCCACCACCAACACATCCCGCACCGTCGCTACAGCCGACTACACCGCCTACGGCGAAGGGACTGCCTCCCGAGGCTGCCGCGGCGGCCGTCGGCTACACCACCTCCAGGGACGTGACCGCGAGTTCGCGTGATCACTCACAAGGATTGCCCGTCCGCCACACCCTGAGGCTTCGCCGGTTCGATTCCTGACATGCGCGGCCGGGCTCCCGGGACCGTCGGTGTTCGGTCAGCCCGGCAGCGTTGCGGCCTACACTTCAGCTATGTCCGTGACCGTCGAGCTGCCCGTCGAAGCGTTGAGGCGTCTCGAAGCCGAAGCGGCCCGCCGCGGAGTCAGTATCGACGATGTCATCGCCGAGTTCGCCGCCGCGCTACCGGCCGAGCCGAACGGACCTCGACGCAACCCGGCTTTCGTCGGTGTCGGCGCGTCAGAGTACGGCATCACCGACCGTCTCGACGAGGTCCTGGCCGACGGGTTCGGGCGCGACTGACCGGTGCTCGTCGTCGATACCGGCGTGCTCGTCGCTGCGGCCGACCGTACGGACTCCCACCACACGGCCAGTGCTGCGATCATCCGCGAAGACCCTGGTCCTCTCGTCACCACGGCGATGGTCATCGCCGAAGCCGCCTACCTCCTGGACCGTGAGCTCGGTCCGGCCGCCGAGTCTGCCCTCTACACGTCGATCCTCGACGGCGACCTCATGGTCGAGCCCCTCGGCTCCCGTGACTGGCACCGGATCCGTGAACTGGTCGACACCTACGCCGACCTCCACCTCGGTGGGACCGATGCCAGCTTGATCGCCATCGCCGAACGTCTCCGCGAAACCCGCATCGCTACCCTCAACCACCGGCACTTCACCGTCGTCCGGCCCGCCCACCGCGACGCGTTCGACCTCCTCCCCTGAACCCAGGCGGAGTCCACGTTCGGCCTTGCGTGGCTCGGGTCGGGGTGTGTGCGATCAGGGCGGTTGGCACGACCGCATTGCACCGCATCGTGATATCATTAGATAGCACCGGAGGTGGCCATGACTGACATCCTGATTCGAGACGTCCCCGACGAGGTACTGGCAGCGATCGACTCCAAGGCGAAGCGAGTTGGGCTCTCACGGAGCGAGTACCTCCGTCGAGCACTGGAGCGCGAGCGCGTGGTCGACGCCAACCGGGTCAGCGTCGACCAGCTCCGACGAACCGCAGCCCTTGCCGAAGACCTCGATGACCCCGACGTCATGTCCGGCGCCTGGTCGTGACGACCTGGCTCATCGACAAGTCTGCGATCGGGCGGCTCCACCTCGCGCCGAACGCGAGGGAATGGGCCGAACGCATCGAGCGAGGCCTCGTTCGCATCTGCACCGTCACGCGACTGGAGCTCGGCTACTCAGCGCGTTCGGCCGCGGATCACCGCACCCTCGTTTCGGAACCACCAGTCGCGTCGATGCCCGTGGAGTACCTCACTCCCAGAATCGAGGACCGTGCACTCGAGATCCAATCGATGCTCGCGAACCGCGGCCAGCACCGGGCGCCGTCCATTCCCGACCTGCTGATCGCTGCAACCGCCGAACTCGCCGAGCTCACGGTGCTCCACCTCGACAAGGACTTCGAACTGATTGCAGAAGTCACCGGCCAGCCGGTCGAGCGCGTCGCTGACGCGGCGTGTGCCTAGCGTGGGGTCATGGTGTTGCTGGGCTTCTGGGTCGCGGGGCTCGTCCTCGTGGGATGGCTGCGGCTGCGGTCAGGACGCTGGGGCGTCGCCTATCTCCGCAAGGACCTCGTCGCCGGGCTCGTCACCGGGAGCTTCGCGTGGGCGGTGTTCCGGATCGTCCTGCTCTGACCCGCCGTTGTCGGAGGCATCCGCGGCCTCGATCTCCTCGCGGCTGACGCCGAGCAGGAACAGGATCGCGTCGAGGTAGGGGACCGACACGGCGGTGTCGGCCGCCCGGCTCACGACGGGCTTCGCGTTGAACGCAATGCCGAGCCCGGCGGCGGCGAGCATGTCCAGGTCGTTGGCGCCGTCGCCGACCGCGACGGTCTGGTTCAGACCGACCCCGATCTTGTCGGCGATCTCGATCAGCAGCCGCGCCTTCGCGCCACGGTCCACGATCTCGCCGAGGACCCGTCCGGTGAGGCGGCCGTCCACGATCTCGAGCTCGTTGGCGTGGGCGTAATCGATCCCGAGGCTCTCGGCGAGGCGATCGGTGAAGTAGCTGAAACCGCCGCTGACGATCGCGGTGGTGAAACCGAGCCGCCGCAGGGTTCGCACGAACGTGCGGGCCCCCGGGGTGAGGCGCAGCCGGTCGTAGGCGCGCCCGAGGGCGGCAGCGTCGAGCCCCTCCAGGGTCGCCACGCGCGCCTCGAGCGCGGCAACGAAGTCGAGGTCGCCGGCCATGGCACGCTCGGTCACCGCCGTGACCGCTTCGGAGGTCCCGGCTTCGTCGGCGAGCAGGTCGATGACCTCGTCCTGGATCAGAGTGGAATCCACGTCCAGAACCACCAGGCGATTCGCCCTGCGGCTCAGCCCGCCGCGTTGGATGGCGACGTCGAGGTCGTCGCGGTCGGCCGCAGCGAGGACGAGCTGCTCGCGGATGGCGTCGAAGTCGCCGCCGTGGACGAGCATCTCGTAGGTGAAGACCGGGTACCGGGACAGCCGAACGATGCGGTGGATGTTGCCGCCGCCGTCGGTGATGGCCTGCGTCACCGCGAGCAGGTCCGCGGGCGACGGCCGTGGCCCCAATGCGGTCACGACGAAGCCCTCCCGCGGCGCGGTCGGGTTGGCGTCGACGACGTCGAAGTCGATCTCGAGATCGTGGTCCCACGCGAACAGCAGGAGCTCCTTGAGGAGGTCACGGCCGCCCGGGACGTCGACGACCACGCCGAGGCTCAGTCGACCCCGGATCACCACCTGTTCGACGTCCCCGACCGTGGCGTCCGCTTCGGCGAGACGGGCGAACAGCCCGGCGGAGATACCGGGACGGTCCGGTCCCGACACCTGCACGAGGATGGTCTCGGTCGAAGGCACGCTGACAGGCTAGGAGCCGGGCCCGTCCGTGACGTGCGGGGCCCGGACCTCGGCGTTCGCGTACCCGAGCCGGTATGGTCCGAAAATGGCCTATCCGGCAATCGCCGGACCGACGGGAGTCCACAGATGACCGAGACCAAGGGCGCAGCGGCCGGTCCGGCGCCCCAGCGTCGTCGGGGCGAGATCCTCGACGCCGCGGCGGAGATCTTCTTCCGCAAGGGATATGACGCGACCTCCATCCAGGACATCGCGAGCGCGGTCGGGATCCTCAAGGGCAGCCTGTACTACTACATCGACTCGAAGGACGACCTCCTCTTCGAGATCATCAACGAGGCGTTCCAGGCCAGCCTCGACGCACTCGAACGGGTCCGTCAGGTGCCCGGCGATCCGCTCGACCGCATCCACGCGATGGTGCGGACCCACGTCCACGTCTTCGCCTCCACCCGGATCAAGTCGGCCGTCTTCTTCCGGGAGTTCCGTTCGCTCAGCGCGCAGCGCCAGGAGATCATCCGTCGTGAGGGCGAGGTCTACACCGAGTTCCTCCGTACCCAGATCCGCAACGGTCAGAACCTCGGTCTCGTCGATTCCGCACTCGATCCGAAGCTCACGTCCATCGGCGTCATCGGGATGCTGAACGCGATGTCGTTCTGGTACAAGTCCGACGGTGACGAGGAACCCGACGCCATCGGCGACGAGTTCGCCCGCCTCGTCATCGGGGGACTGGTCTCGGCCGACTACCTCGAATCGGTCGGCGGACGCGACGCCCTCTTCGCGCGCTGGCACGGTGCGTCTGTCGTCTGAGTGACGGGTGCCCGTCGCCGGCGGGTGGCCGTGTCCGGCAGGCAAACGGTCGTTTGATTCGGGCATGATGGGGGAACGCCAGTCGCGAACCGCACGCAGGGGGACACACCATGGCCGAGGCCTACATCGTCGATGCCGTCCGCAGCCCGATGGGCCGCTACAAGGGCGGCCTGTCCGAGGTGCACCCCGCTGACCTGTCCGCACACGTCATGAAGGGCATCGTCGAGCGCACCGGGATCGACCCGGGTGATGTCGACGACGTGATCTGGGGCTGCGTCGGCCAGATCGGCGCCCAGTCGTTCAACCTCGGCCGCAACTCGTGGCTCTCGGCCGGCTTCCCCGAAGAGGTCCCCGCCGTCACGATCGACCGGCAGTGCGGTTCCTCCCAGCAGGCCGTGCACTTCGGCGCACAGGCGGTGATGTCGGGCACGATGGACCTGGTCCTCGCCGGGGGCTGCGAGATCATGAGCCTCATCAAGTTGAACAGCCAGGGCGACATCGGACCCGACAACGGGATGCGGTACCCCTTCGACGGTGAGGGATGGGCCGAACGCTTCGGCGACGAGGTCATCCACCAGTTCCGCGGCGGCAACATGATCGCCGAGAAGTGGGGCGTGACCGCCGAGGCGATGAACGCCCTGGGCTACCGCAGCCACATGAACGCGGCGAAGGCATGGGAGGAGGGGCGCTTCGACAACGAGGTCCTGCCCTACGGCGACGTGGCCCGGGACGAGGGCATCCGACCCGACACCTCCATGGAGAAGCTCGCCACCCTCAAGCCGTTCAGCGAGTACGGCCCGCTGACCGCCGGCATGTCCTCGCAGCTCACCGACGGCGCCGCCGCTGTGATGGTCGCATCCGAGGCCGCCGTGGAGAAGTACGGCCTGACGCCGCGGGCACGGGTCCACACGATGGCCGTCACGGGTTCGGACCCGGTCCTCATCCTGACCGGGCCCATCCCGGCGACACGCAAGGCGCTGGAGAAGTCCGGCATGTCGATCGACGACATCGACCTGTTCGAGTGCAACGAGGCCTTCGCCTCCGTCGTGCTCGCCTGGGAGCAGGAGCTCGGCGTCGACCCCGACAAGGTCAACGTCAACGGCGGCGGAATGGCCCTCGGTCACCCGCTCGGCGCCAGCGGCGCCCGGCTCATGACGACGCTCGTGAACGAGATGGAGCGCACGGGCAGTCGCTACGGCCTCCAGACCATGTGCGAGGGCGGCGGCCTCGCAAACGCGACGATCCTCGAGCTCGTCTCCTGATCCACCTGTCTTCCACGATCCACCCGAGGAGAAAGAACCGGCAATGGGAATCCACATCGACCACATCTCGCTACTCGTCCACGACCTGGACGAGGCACGCGCCGACTGGGAGGAGATCCTCTCGGTGCTCTCCCCCGGACATCTCGAGAAGGTGACCGAGGGCGAAGGCGCCGATGCCACCGACGGCGTCCTCATGCAGTGGTGCACGTTCCAGAGCCCTGACCCCACCGGCGTCTCCATCCAGCTGTGGGCGGCGGGCGAAGAGGGGACCTGGGTGGACAAGGTCCTCGCCAAGAAGGGCGAATACGTCCACCACGTCGCGTTCTGCGCCACCGACTTCGACGGCATGATCGGCGACATCAAGGCCAAGGGCCTCCCGCTCGTGCTCGACGAGCACAGCCACCCCGACTCCCAGCCGTGGCTGAAGTGGAACTTCATCCCGCCGGCCAAGGCCCACGGGCCGTTGCTGGAACTGGCCACCCGCTACCTCGCCGTCGGCGACCAGTGGCTGCCGCACCCCGACAATGCCGAGAACACCGAGATCGCCGACGACCTCGTCAGCCGCTACGGCGGCAACGGCGACGCACACTGACGCGGTGACGCGTCTGGGGGTGACGGTTCCCGTCGAGGACGGGCTGTCCGCGCCGCGGCTCGTGGAGTTGATGGCGACCGCCGAGCAACTCGGCTACCACACCGCGCTGTGCGGTGAAGTGGCCGGCGTCGAGGTTCCTGCGATCCTCGCCGCAGCCGCAGGTGCGACGGAGACCATCCGCCTGGGCTCGGGGATCGTCGGGACGACCACCCGCCCGGCGACGCTGACCGCCATGGCGTTCGCGACGCTCTCGTCGCTGGCTCCGGGGCGGATCGTGGCCGGTCTCGGTGCGTCGAGTCCGATCGTCGTCGGGCGCTGGCACGGGCTTCCCTTCGACCGGCCACTCACGACGACTCGGGAGTTCATCGACATCTTCCGCGCGGCCATGTCGGGGGAGAAGGTCGACTACGACGGCGAGATGCTCCACTCGCACGGCTTCCGCCTGGCGATGCAGCCCGGCGGAGACGTGCCGGTGTGGCTCGCCGCGATCAACGACCGGATGCTGCAACTCGCCGGCGCCAGCGCCGACGGCGTGTTCCTCACCTGGTGCCCGCCCGACGAGGTGGCCACCAAGCTCGAACAGGTCGCCATCGGCGCCGAGTCGGCGGGACGCTCGGTCGACGATCTCGAGGTCATCTTGTCGTTCTGGTGCTACGCCGGGGACCGCCCCGAAGTGGCCATCGAGCGGATGCGACGGTCCGTACTCGCCTACGCCATGGTGCCCACTCACCAGCATGCGTTCGTGAACGCGTTCCCGGGGCTGGCGGCAGCGGCCGACGCCTGGGCCGAGGGGGATCGCAAGACGGCACTGGCCCACGTCGGCGACGACGTCGTCAACCATTTCTGTGCCATCGGAACCGAGGCGGTGGCCGAGCGGGTCGCCGCCTACCACGCCGCCGGCGTCGACACCCCGCTGTTGTTGCTGACCGGTGCCGAGGTGGGCGACGACAGCGGTCCGGAGGCCACGATGCGGGCGCTCGCGCCCACAACGTGACCGGGTTCGACTCGACAATTCAAACGATCGTTTGGTAGCGTCGCCGTCAGGCGCTGCCCGACGACGCGACCGGTGACGGCGCCAACGAAGGGGGACTCAGACACACATGAGCAAGTACGACGCGGTGGTCATCGGCGCAGGTGCAGCGGGTCTGTCCGCAGGCGCCCTACTCGCAGCTGAAGGCAAGAAGGTCGCCGTCCTCGAGCGTGACCCGTACCTCGGTGGGCGGGCCCTGGCGCTCGACGACGAGGGATTCAAGGTCAACCTCGGAGGCCACCTCATCGAGGACTCCGGATCGGGTCTCACCAAGGTCTTCGAACACGCCGGCAAGGAACTGATCCATGGCGAGGTCTCCAAGGAGATGCCCGTCTGGGACAACGACGCCGGCAAGTGGGGGTCCATCCGGGACCGCTACCCCGACAAGAGCGAACTGAAGAAGGTCATCAAGGCCCTCACCGAGACGAGCTGGGACGAGCTCGAGGCGTGGGACGACCGTCCGATGCGCGAGTGGATCCTCCAGTACACCGACTCCCAGGGCGTCATCGACCTCTTCGAGTTCCTCGCCGTCCTCGAGTGCCTCACCGACGAGTGGTACGACCACTCGGCCTCCGACAACCTCTGGGTGCGCAAGATGCACTACGAGGAGTCCCGCATGGCCGCCTACTCGTGTTGGCCCGGGCAGGGCTGGGACGGGATGTGGAAGGACCTCCACGACGCGATCGTCGAGAAGGGCGGCGAGGTCCGCCTGTCGACCCCCGCCAAGCGGGTCGTGATCGAGGACGGTGTCGTGAAGGGCGTCATGTTGCCCCACGACGCCAACGTCCCCAACGACGTCGACGACGGCGAGTTCCTCGAGGCCGAGTGCGTCATCTCGACACTGCCGGTCTGGTCGGTGCTCAACGTGGTGCCCGAGTGGGAACTACCCGAGTGGTACACCCAGCAGATCCGCTACCTGGCCCAGGACCGTTGGCGGGTGTCGTGGCTCAACCTGTACATCGCCACCGAGGAACCGGTCACGATGTACGACCCCAAGGAGCTCTCCACCTGGGTGGCCACTCCGCACAGCCCGACTCCCGGCTACATGTACGACCAGGCCGCGATGGACCCCTCCGGCATCCCCGAGGGCATCCACCTCTACTGCATGGGTGGGGTCATCCCCGGGGCGAAGGGCCGCGACAAGCGCTACGTCGACGACATGTACGACCGACTCGAGCAGGGTCTCTTCGTCATGTACCCGGGACTCAAGAACCACGTGTGGAAGCGCCGCCAGCTCGTGTTCGATCCCGCATTCGGGGTCGTGCAGAAGCCGATGCTCGTCGGCAAGTACCGCCCGGACTGGAAGGCGCCCAACGTGGACGGCCTCTACTTCGCGAGCGAGACGTTCCGCAGTCGCGGCGTCGGTACCGACCGGGCGGCCCGAGCGGCTGTCACCTGCGTCGAGCACTACCTCGGCAAGCGCATCCCGACCTTCGGCGACGGCTGGCGGTACTGAGCCCGAGTCACCGCCGCGAGCGCGGCGACACGAACACACGCCCCTGAAGACAGATCGAGAAAACGAAAGGCAACCCACATGGACTTCGCACTGAGCGACGAGCAGGAACAGTTTCGCAAGATGGTGCACGACTGGGTCGAGAAGGAGTGCCCCAAGGACGTGGCACGTGATCTCGAGGCCAAGGAGTTCGAGTACCCGTTCGAGCTGTGGGACAAGATGTCGGCCGCCGGCTTCCACGCCATCGGTCTCCCCGAGGAACTCGGCGGCCAGGGCGGTGACGTGATCACCCAGATGATCCTCACCCGTGAGCTGGCCCGCTCGCTGTCGGGCCTCACGTGGATCTTCGGCATCTCGTCGTTCTGCGCGAAGTCCATCGTGAAGTTCGCCAAGGAGTCCGTGAAGGAGGACCTCGTCCCCAAGATGGCCGCGGGCGACGTCCGTGTCGCCATCGCCGTGACAGAGCCGTCCGCCGGCACCGATGTTCTCGGCGGCATGAAGACCAAGGCCAAGAAGGTCGACGGGGGCTGGTCCATCACCGGCCAGAAGATCTGGTCCACCGCCGCGCACGTGTCGGACTACCTGTTCCTCATGGCACGCACCGAGGACTCGCCGGACAAGGCGGCCCGGGGTATCACCCTGTTCCTCGTCCCCAACCCCGCCGAGGGTCTCGAGACACGCCAGATCCCCAAGGTCGGCATGAAGGCCGTCGGCTCGTGTGAGGTCTTCCTCGACGAGGTGTTCGTCCCCGACGAGTACGTGGTCGGCGAGGAGGGACGCGGCTTCTACCAGATGCTGTCCACCCTCAACAACGAGCGGATCATGGTGGGCGCGCTCTGCACGGGGATCATCGACGGTGTCCTCGAGGACGCCATCCAGTACATGGGCGAGCGCGAGGCGTTCGGCAAGAAGATCGGCTCCTTCCAGATCCTGCAGCACTACGTCGCCGAGATGTCGATGTGGCAGAAGCAGGCCGAGCTGATCATGTACTACGCCGCGTGGAAGTCCGAGCAGGGCGAGGACTGCGGCCGCGAGGCGAACATGGCCAAGATCCTGGCGTCGGAGTACGCGGGCAAGGCCGCAGACCTCGGCATCCAGATCCTCGGCGGGATGGGCTACGCGCTCGAGACCAACGCCCAGCGCTACTGGCGTGACGCGCGTCTCTACCGCATCGGGCCCATCACCAACGAGATGGCCCGCAACTCCATCGCCGAGAGCTACGGCCTGCCAAGGTCGTTCTAGCCATGTGGTCCTTCGAGGATCGTGTGGTGCTGGTGACCGGCGCCGGTCGAGGGATCGGCGCCGCCATCGCCGGGCGGTTCGCACGTGACGGCGCCTCTGTCGTCGTCAACGACCTCGACGTCGACGTCGCCCAGTCCGCGGTGGACGAGATCACCGCCGCTGGTGGCACGGCCGTCGCGGTCGGTGGATCCGTCGCCGACCCCGACGCCGCCGCCGCCATCGTGGCCGCGGCGGCCGACACCTACGGCAAGCTCGACGTGCTCATCAACAACGCGGGCATCACCCGTGACCAGATGATGCACAAGATGACCGACGACACGTGGAACCTCGTCGTCGACGTCATCTTGAAGGGCACGTTCAACATGACCCGTGCCGCGGCCCCGCTGCTGCGCGGTTCGAAGGATACGCCCAACACCTACCACCGCAAGGTCGTGAACATCGCGTCCACCAACGGTGTGTACGGGCTGGCCGCCAATGCCAACTACTCGGCGGCCAAGGCCGGTGTGATCGGGCTGACCAAGTCCAACGCGCGTGAGTGGGCCCGCTTCAAGGTCAACGTCAACGCCGTGGCTCCCGGCTACATCGGCGGCACGCGGATGACGTCGGCCACCGATATCGAGACCGGCCTCGGGATGCCCTCCGAGCTGATCCCCAAGATCGAGGCCCAGATCCCGATCGGCCGCGGCGGGACGCCCGAGGACGTCGCGGGCGCCTGTGTGTGGCTCGCGTCGCCCGACAGCGACTACTGCACCGGCCAGGTGATCGAGCTCCACGGGGGCCGTGAGATCATCGAGCTCGTCTGATCTGAAGCTGCATCAACGACCGGCCCGGGAGGGTCGGTCACCGACGAAGAAGAACCCGAAGGGAGTCCGATGGAGGTCAAGCTCACCTCGATCTCCGAGGCTGTGAGCATCGTGAGCGACGGCGACGTGGTCGCCGTCCAGAACATGGCGACCCAGGCCGCGCCGATGGCGCTCGTTCGCGAGCTCATCCGTCAGGAGCGCAGTGGTCTCGGTGTCGTGTGTCTCGTCGGCGGGATCCCCGTCGACTGGCTCGCCGCAGCCGGTGTCATCGACAGGTTGATCGGTGCCGCGGTGTCGATGGAACAGTTCGGACTCTGCCAGCGCTTCCGCAAGGGCGTGGAGTCCGGTGCCATCGCGATGGAGGAGCTGTCGGAGACGGCGCTCAACTCCCGCCTCGGCGCCGGTGCCCGCAACCTGCCGTTCCTGCCCACCAAGGGCCTGATCGGTACGGACCTGATCGACGTCAACGACAACCTCGTGATGATCGACGACCCCTTCGGCGGCAACCCCGTGGTCGCCTGTCGTGCGCTCGTGCCCGACGTGGCGATCATCCACGCCCACAAGGCGGACCGCTACGGCAACATCGGCTACGAGCCCACCGCCATCTGGCCCGACCTCGGCATCATGCCGAAGGCCGCCACCAAGGTCATCGTCTCGGCCGAGGAGATCGTCGACAGCGACGTCCTGCGGAAGAACCCGGACCGCACGGTGCTGCCCGGCTTCATGGTCGACGCAGTCGTCGAGGTCCCGTGGGGAGCGCATCCCACGTCCTTCAACCCCCGCTACGGCTACGACACCGCCATGCACCTCGAATGGATCGCCGCGGCTCGCGACGACGACGAGACATCGGCGTTCCTGGACCGCTACGTGCACGGCCCGGCCGATCAGGCCGAGTACCTCGATGCCGTCGGCGGAGCGAAACGGATGATCGCACTCGAGCGATGGGAGATCACCCGATGAGTGACTGGCAGGACTCCCCACCCGCATCGGACTGGGAGATCGACGAGCTGATGATCTGCCGGCTCGCCGCCGCGTTCGAAGACGGCGACCAGGCCTGCAACGGGATGGCGTCGTTCCTCCCGGTCACGGCGTTCCAACTCGCTCGCGAGACCCATGCGCCCAAGCTCGTGTGGCTCGCCGGGGCGCTCGGCCTCGAACCTCAGCCCGACCGCGTCCCGGCCTCCACGTTGGAGGCGCCGTTGTGGCGCGACTCGATCATGTACGTCGAGCAGTACTCGGACTTCTGGAACTTCGCCCTCAACGGCCGTTGGCTGACGAAGTTCTGCGTCGGTGCCGCCCAACTCGACCGCTACGGCAACGCCAACAACTCGATCATCGGCGACGACTTCCACGCCCCGAAGCTGCGCCTTCCCGGCACCGCCGGCCTCGGCGACATGGGTTCGATCGGCAAGCTCCTCTACTACTGGAACCCCAATCACAACCCACGGGCGCTGGTGGAGAAGGTGGACTTCGTGTCCTGCGCCGGCTACCTCGGCGGCGGCTCGGAGCGCGAGGATCTCGGGCTGACCGGCGGGCCACAGCTCGTCGTCACGAACCTCGCCGTCCTCGACTTCCACCCCGAGACGCGTCACATGCGCCTCAAGTCGGTGCACCCGGGTGTGACGGTGGAACAGGTCCAGGAAGCCACAGGCTTCGAACTGGCGATGCCCGACGGCGACGTTCCCGAGACGCCGGTGCCCACACAGTTCCAGGTCGAGGCCATCCGCGCCTTCGACCCCGACAACATGCGCAAGCGCGAGTTCCGGGCCCGCTAGCGGACCCGGGCGGGACGCATCCGCGGCACCGCCGCCGCGCAACGACGAGGAGGACCATGGACATCGAGATCGGCGTACCCGGTCAGATCATGCCGCCGGGCGACAAGGCGATCGACCTAGCCCGCCGCGCGGAGGCCGACGGCTTCGACGCCGTGTGGTGGCCGTGCCACCTGATGGGCTGGCACAGCGACTCCGTGTGGACCGAGGACATCACGCCCCTCGCGAAGTACCAGGACAACCCGCACATGTACTTCGACCCGTTCCTCATGATGGGCGCGGTGGGAGCGGCCACCGAGAAGATCAAGGTCGGCTCGGTCGTCACGGACCTCGTCCGTCGCAACCCGGCGATGGTGGCCAACCAGGCGCTCACCCTGGACCACCTGACCCGCGGTCGGGCGATCATCGGCCTCGGTTCGGGTGAGGCGATGAACATCACGCCCTACGGCATCGACTTCGACAAGCCGGTGAGCCGCCTCGAGGAGGGCCTCGAGGTCATCCGGGCCCTGTGGGCCGCCGACGGTCCCGTGGACTACGAGGGCAAGTTCCACACCCTCGACGGCGCGGTGCTGGGTCTCAGCCCCTACGGCGACACGACCCCGCCGATCTGGACCGCGGCGCACGGGCCGCGGATGCTCGGCATCACCGGCCGTCTCGCCGACGGATGGCTGCCGACGAAGCTCGACCCCGGGGTGTACCGCTCCTCGCTGGACTCGATCCAGGAGGCGTCGGTCGCCGCCGGTCGGCCGAAGGACGCCGTGACGCCCGGGATCCTGGCCTACATGTTGCCCGCGCCCGACGCCGAGGCGCTCGAGCGCCTGCAGAACGCGCCGCTCATCCGGGCGCTCATGGTGATGCTCCCGCCCCAGATCTTCCGCCAGCTGGGCGTGGAACCCCCCGAGGGCTTCCACGAGCTGATCCCGGCCGCCGTTCCACGGGACAAGGCCCTCGACATAATCGACGGCATCCCGCCGAAGGTCGTGGACTACTACTGCTTCTGCGGAACGCCCGAACAGATCGCCGAGGAGGTGGCCACCTACCACGAGGCGGGTCTGCGCCACCTCATCATGTGGAACATCACGGCCTTCGGTGATCCGTCCCTGGCGGGCTGGTCGTTCAAGGCGATGGCGGAGGTAAAGAACCTCCTGAGGGGGATGTGACGATGGCACGTACGACACGCGAGACGCTCGACGCCTACTTCGCGGCGCTCAACGGCGAGGACTGGGACGCGGTGCGGACCCTGTTCGTCGACGACGCCGTGCTCGACGGCACCGCCGTCGGTCTCGGCGAGCGTCGCGGTCTCGACGCGATCGTGAAGTTCTACCAGCGGGTGTTCGAGAAGTTCCCGACCCATGCCGACGAGCCGCAGACGTTCATCGTCGACGGAGACCTCGCGGCCGTGTCCATCGCGTTCGAGGGGACGACGGCCGACGGCCGCGCCTGCGAGTTCTCGGCGGTGGACATCTTCCACATGGACGACGGGATGATCGTCAAGCTCGAGCAGTGGTACGACACCGCCGACATCGCGCGGCAGGTGTCCGGCTGACAGTATTCAACGACCGGCCGGGGGGCCGGACGGCCGACGAAGAGGGGGAGTGCCATGAGACTCGAGGGAAAGACGTGCATCGTCACAGGTGGTGCGAGCGGGATCGGTGAGGCCACCGTGCGGCGCTTCGTCGCCGAGGGGGCCGAGGTCTGCATCGCCGACCGTGCCCTCGACGCAGCGGAGGCACTGGCCGCCGAACTCGGCGATGCCACCTTCGCCGTCGGCGTGGACGTCCGTGTCGAGGACCAGGTGAAGGCCGTGGCCGACGCCGCCATGAGCAGGTGGGGGCGCGTCGACGTCCTCGTCAACAACGCCGGCGCCGAACTGAACCGCACCTACGACGAGATGACCGTCGAGGAGTGGGACATGGTGATGGATACCGACCTGAAGGGTCCGTGGCTGTTCTCCAAGCACGTCGTCCCCCACATGGTCGCCGCGGGGAGCGGCAGCGTCGTCTACATCTCGTCGCTCAACGGAATCGTCGGCTTTCCTCTCTCCACCGCATACGGCGGGGCCAAGGGTGGCCTGCTGGTCTTCACGAAGGACATGGCGATCGAACTCGCCACCTCCGGTGTGCGGTTCAACTGCGTGTGTCCCGGGGTGATCCTGACGCCGATGATGGAGCGCTGGACCGAGAAGATGCCGGACCAGGACGAGGCCAAGAAGATGCTCGAGGGTGTGATGCCCATCGGGCGGATGGGCCGACCCGAAGAGGTCGCCGCGGCCATCCTGTTCTTCGCGTCCGACGACTCGACGCTGTGCCAGGGCTCGGTGCTGTCTGTCGACGGCGGGTTCGTCGCACAGTGAGAGCAGCGGTCGTCTACGAGTACGGGGCGCCCATCACCGTCACCGACGTCACGGTGTCCGACCAGCTCGGGCCGAAGGACGTGCGGGTCAAGATCAAGGCCTCAGGGCTGTGCCATTCCGACGTGTCGGTGCAGACCGGCGCGCTGCCGTTCCCGCTGCCCATGATCGTCGGCCACGAGGGCGCCGGGATCGTCACCGCGGTCGGCGACGCTGTGACCACGACGAAGCCCGGGGACCACGTCGTGTTGTCGGCGCTGATCCACTGCGGCGTCTGCGAGTTCTGCCTCAAGGGTCGCCCGAACCTGTGCCTGTGGGGACTGCAGACCATCTTCGGTGGCCTGAACCCCGACGCCGCTCATCCCGCCGGCGGCTTCAGGGCTGCCGACCCGGACGGCCGTGACCTGTACCAGTTCTCGTCGATCGGCACGCTCGCCGAGGAGCTCGTCTGCAACGAACTCCACGCCATCCCGATCCCCGACGACGTCTCCTTCGAAGCCGCCGCCCTCACCGGTTGTGGCGTGCTCACCGGCATGTCGGCGGTGATCAACCGGGCGAAGGTCGAGCCCGGCTCGTCGGTCGTCGTGATCGGCTGCGGCGGCGTGGGGCTGAACGTGATCCAGACGGCGGCCATCCAGAACGCCGGGATGGTCATCGCGGTGGACCTCCACGACGACAAGCTGGAAATGGCCCGACGGTTCGGCGCCACCCATACCGTCAAGGGGGGCGAAGGCGTCGACGTCCCCGCGGCGATCATCGAGATCACCGGACTTGGCGCGGACTACGTGTTCGAGGTGGTCGGTGCACCGCCGCTGGTTCGCCAGGGTTGGGACTCACTCAAGATCGACGGGACCCTCGTGGTGATCGGCGTTCACCCGGCGACCTCCGAGACCACGCTGCCGGCAGCCGAGTTCTCCCAGTCCGAGAAGACGCTCATGTCGTGCCTGTACGGGACCTCCCGACCGACCCGGGACATCCCCCTGGCGGTGGAGCTCTACCGCAGTGGCAGGTACCGCCTCGACGACCTGGTGACCCACCACTTCGACCTCGACGACATAAACGACGCCGTCGCAAGGATGGACTCCGGGCACGATGCCCGGGGCGTCGTCGTTTTCTGACATCATCGGGCCGTAGTCCGCACCGCAATGGGGGATCTGATGGACCGGGAATGGGTTGACGTCACGACCTTCGGGGATCTTCTCGTCCGCGGCGCGCAGTTGTGGCCCGACCACGACGCGGTCGTCTTCCCCGACACACGCCACACCTACGCGTCGCTGCTGGAGGCGGCTGAGCGCTCCGCGCGTTCGCTGCTCGGCCTGGGCGTCACCCCGGGTCAGCACGTCGGCATCCTCATGCCGAACTGCATGGACTACATCGAGGTCATGTTCGGCGCCGCCATCCTGGGCGCCTGGGTGATCCCGATCAACGCCCGCTTCAAGGGCCAGGAGATCAGCTACGTCCTCGAGAACGGTGACATCGACGTCCTGTTCACGAGCGACATCATCGACCAGCACACCGACTACGTCGAGATCCTCAACGGCTGCTTCCCGGAACTGGCCGATGCCGCCGACGTCACCGACCTGCGGCCCGCGGCCGCGCCGAAGCTGCGCTCGATCGTCCTGCTCGGGTCCTCGTCGCCGCAGGGGATGCTGGACCGGGCCGGGTTCGAGGCGCTGGCCGAGGGCCACGATACCGAGTACGTACACCTGCTGCGGTCCCGGGTGGCCATCCGCGACGTCGCGATGATGATGTACACCTCGGGGACGACGGCCGAGCCCAAGGGTTGTCCGATGACCCACGAACAGCTCGTGAGGACGTCGGTGACGGCGGGTCGCAACCGCTTCGAGTTCACCCCCGAGGACGTGTTCTGGGATCCGCTGCCCATGTTCCACATGAGCACGATCCTGCCGATGATCGGCTGCTTCGACGCCGGCTCGACGTTCGTCACGCTCACCCACTTCGATCCCGCGACGGCCATCGCCCAGATCCGTGGCGAGAACGCGACCATGAGCTTCTCGACGTTCCCGACGGTCACCCAGGCGCTGTTGAACCACCCCGACGCGGACGACTTCCCGAACATCCGTCTGTGGAACAACGTCTCGTCGCCCGACGGTCTCCGCAAGATCCACGCGTCGCTGCCCCACGCCAAACACATCAACGCGTACGGGCTCACCGAGTGCGGTGGCGTGGTCGCGTTCAACGAGCCGTCGGACCCCGACGAGATCCGACCGATCTCGTCGGGTACGCCGTTCCGGGGCATCGAGTTGCGGATCCGCGACATGGACACCGGGGAGTGGCTCGACGAGCCGGGCCAGCGTGGCCAGATCTGGTGCCGCGGCTACAGCGTCTTCGAGGGCTACTACAAGGACGCCGAGAAGAACGCCGAGTGCTTCGACGACGAGGGCTGGTTCAACACCGGCGACCTCGGCGCGCTGGACCCCGAGGGTCGCATCTCCTACATGGGTCGCTTCAAGGACATGTTGAAGGTGGGTGGGGAGAATGTCGCCGCCATCGAGATCGAGTCCTTCATCCAGACCAACGACGCCATCTCGATCGCCCAGGTGGTCGCGGTGCCCGACGAGAAGTATGTCGAGGTGCCCGCGGCGTTCGTCGAGTTCAACCCCGGGGCCTCGGTCACCGAGGAGGAGCTCATCGAGTTCTGCAAGGGGGAGATCTCCTCGTTCAAGATCCCCCGCTACGTGCGTGAGGTGAAGCCCGGGACGTGGCCGATGTCGGGCACGAAGATCCAGAAGTTCCGCCTGCGCGAGGACCTCTGCAAGGAACTCGGCATCGAGATGGGCTGACCGGCCCGGGCTTGCCCAGCCCGGCATCCGTGTTCAGCTGTCGGCAGCCTCGAGGTTCCGCAGCAGACGCTCGGTCGTCAACGGATTCGCATGTTCGATCCAGCGGATGATCCGTCCATCGGAGAACGTGAAGAAGCCGGCGTAGGTGTTCCGGTATGGCACGGCACCGCGGGAGGTGACGCAGTCGCCGGTGTAGCGCGCAGCGACGACGTCGCCGTCAGATGATGAGACCACTTCGACGAGTGTGAGGTCGAAACGGACAAAGCGTTCCGCGATCACGCGGAACATCTCAAGGGTCGCTGTGCGGTCGCGCAGGGTTGGCTCGTCCTTGAAGGGGAGCTCGAAGACGAGGTCTTCGTGCAGGCACCCTGCGATCCCGTCGACGTCGAAGGCGGCCATACTGGCGAAGAACTGACTGAGAACGGTCAGGTTCGATCGCGAGACATCGGCTGCCATCAGCTGGCCGAGTGGCGGGTCCGGGAAGGTCGCCGGCGCCGGGGTGCCGTAGGCGAGCATCCGGTCCCTCAGGGGTAGTGCCGACGGGTACTGCTCGACGGGCAGGTAGTAGAAGTAGCCCATGTTGCGGTCGGCGATGCGCCAGGAGCCGTCGACACGTCGGTAGACGTCCTCGTAGACGACCGCGGCGACCATCGTCGTCCCGTCGCGTACGACCTCGGCGTGGGCGGTGACCCGTCCGGTCGCCCGGTCGTGGTCGTAGGGATCCAGTGTGAGTACCTGCCCGTGGGCGACGTGGAACGTCGGGCCGAGCGAGGCCCAGCGGCCCTCGTAGGTCTCGATTATGGCGTCGAGTCCCTCGGCGGCGAAGACACCGTCCTTCGACCGAAGCGTTGCGTCGTCGGTGAAGATGCGCCGCACCTCGGCGACGTCGCGCTCGTCCATCGCGAGCCCGTACCGAGTCGAGAGCTCGCGGATCTCGTCGCGGTCCTCCAGTGCCCTGATGCGGTCCTGAAGTGTCATGGCGTCCCCCGGTTGCCGGTGGGGGGACCCTAGCGGTGCGGGCGGGGCCGGGCGCCTCCTCCGATGGTGCTGCGTCGGGCCCTGTTCAGTCTCGGCCGCTGCGCTCGAGAAGATGCCGGGCGTGGAGGGGTTCGCGTAGGAAACCCCGTCGCGATGTACGAAATAGCGGACATCAGAGGCACTTCTGGAAATTGGAACTGCAGGCCGGGGTCTCGAGCCTGGCCGACCGATCTACACGTCAAGGCTGGTCGATGCGGCGTCTGCGGGTTCGATCGCCCCGCTAGCGATCCCCCGTTGTCCGTCTGTTCTCTGCCTCGATCAGCGCACGGCGGATGGCCACGAGTAGAGAGTAGCTAGACGGAAGAACCGCAAGTGTGAGCAGCTATCCGGTGGCAGCGTCCACGGAGACACCCCATCGGACCTCTGCGAGATGGCGTTCGGTAGCGCGTGGAGGGTTCGCGGGAGGAAACCCCGTCGCGATGTCCGCAATAGCGGACATCAGGGGCACTTCTGGAAATCGGAACTGCACCGGCCGTTCTGCTAGCCAGCAGTGAATGCTAGCATCTTGTGCTATGACAACGACCCGCTCGACATTCACGCTCGACGAGTCGCTCGCGGATGAGGCCCGGCGGCTCGGCGTCAACATCTCGGCCGCCGCCAGGGAGGGCGTCGCTGCGGCAGTCCGAGCCGCGCTGGCCAGTGCCGATCGAGCCGCGTACGAACAGAACCCCGAGCGCCCGGACGCGTTCTGGGCCGAGGCAGAAACCTGGGGAGAGGAATGAACCGGGGTGAGGTCTGGCTCGCGGAAGCGGGTCGAAAGCGACGGCCCGTCCTCGTGCTCACCCGGCCCGAGGTTCTCGACGTACGCACTCTCGTCACCGTGGCCGAGATCACTACGACGATTCGCGGACTCGCGGTTGAAGTGGGGATCGATCACCGGGCCATGGGTCTCGAGCGCTATTCCGTCGTCAACTGCGACGGCCTCCATACCCTCGCGAAGTCCATGCTGACCCGGCGGGTGGGCGATGTCGACGACGACACGATGGGACGAGTGTGCTCGGCACTCAGCTACGCGCTCAGCTGCTGAACGGACGGATTCGCGAGGAGACCTGGCGCCGTCGATCAGGTGTCCGGTGAACCGAGAGCCCACGTGGAGCTTGGTGTGGGCGTCAGGCGAGCTCGGCAGACAGGCTCTCCACCGCACTCCCCATCAAACCACGACAGATGCAGCCGCCTGGCTTGCGGTAGACGCCAACGGGGTCAATCGCCGGATGCTCCGGCCTGATGCCACGCGCGGATAGCCGAGACCAGGCCTGCTGCCGATTCCTTGCTCTTCTGGGCGCCAGTCAACTCGATCCTGATCGTTGATCGCCGCGTCTCCACACAAAGGTGCCGTCTCTCGAACATGTCCCGGCTCGCCTCACCCCGCACCTCGAGAAGGTCCTCACGAAGAATCGCCTCGTCGCGAAATCGCCTCCGAATCCTGAGGACGCGATCATCTGCGGTCACACGGAATCTGGCGGTTTCGACGGTGGCGATGACCGACCTCGCCCCAAGCAGCAATAGCACTGCAGCAAAGCCATAGGCGAATGGCCCACGAGCCCCGGCTATCAACGCAGCAATCGGTGTCACGACAAGCAGCGCCGCAAACACCCCGCCAATGACAACAGCAAGCCAGTCTGCTGGTCCCAAGTCCTCCGAGAGCTTCCTCTCACCGACCACCATGACCGCCAGTATGTACCGGCTGCGAGGTGCCGAACGACTGACCGAATCCGCCTAGAGGCTCCCGTCCCCGGCGAGACCGAGGATCTCGACCGCACGGGCGCGGACGTCGTCGATATCGGAGAGTCGGCGCAGGTTGGCGAGCTGCCGGCCCATGCGGCCGTTGCCCTGAAGGCTCGCCTCGTTGCGGGCGAGGAAATCCCAGTAGAGGGTCGTGAACGGGCACGCATTGTCACCGACCCGGGCCCTGCGGTCGTACACGCACCCCGCACAGTGGTCACTCATGCGGTCGATGTACGCGCCGCTCGCGGCGTACGGCTTCGTCGCCATCCGCCCGCCGTCGGCGTGCAGGCCCATGCCCAACACGTTCGGCAACATCACCCATTCGGCGGCGTCCACGAAGCGTTCCCGCATCCATGCGTTGAACGCCTGCGGGTCCAGGCCGGCGATGAGCGCGAAGTTCGAGAGGATCATCAGGCGCTGGATGTGGTGCGCGTACCCGTGAACCTCGACACCGGCGAGCGTCTCGCTCATGCACCGCATTTCGGTATCGCCGGTGACGAACATCGGCGGTAGGGGCCGATCGGCGTCGAGTTCGTTCACATCCCGGTAGCCGGGCATCCACAGCCAGTACAGGCCCCACACGTACTCCCGCCAGCCGATGATCTGGCGGACGAACCCCTCCACGGAGGCGAGCGGCGCCTCGCCACGGTCGTACGCGTCGACGGCGGCATCGACGACCTCCCGGGGATGCAGCACGCCGAGATTCAGCGCCGGCGAGATCAGGGAGTGGGCGAGGTGCCACGACGACTCCGTCATCGCGTCCTGGTGCGGGCCGAATCGCGGAAGCCCGTGGGCGATGAAGCGCTCGAGACGCCGCAGCGCGCCGGCCCGGTCCGTCGGCCAGATCCCCGTCGGATCGGCGCCGACGGCTGACGGCGGCAGACCCGCCAGCACGGCGGCGTCGAGATCGTCGAGATCGTCGACGACCGGTTCGGGCCATCCGGGATCCCCGTCGGGCGGCGGCTCGCGGTTCTGGTCGTCGTAGTTCCACCGCCCGCCCTCGGGGGCGTCGCCGTCCATGAGGACGTCGAGGCGCTGACGCTGCCACCGGTAGAAGTCCTCCATCCGCAGGCGTCCGTCGCGTTCGGCGGCCCACGCGGCGAAGTCGTCCCGGTGGCACAGGAACTGGTTCGAGCCGACGATGTCCACGTCGAGCCGCTCCAGCATCGTCTGCCCGCTCCACGACATCGGCTCCATCGCGACCACCCGGTCGGGCGAAAACCGCTCGCGATGCGCGCGGAGACCGGTGGCGAACGTGGGGGCCGGGCGCAGGTCCACGGTGAATCCCGCCGTCTCGAGTTCCCCAGCGAACCGACGCATCCCGGCAAGGACGACGTGCAGGCGCTGGCGGTGCCAGGGGCGATCTCCGATGGTCGCCCCGGACTCGACGAGCAGGACCGTGGTGGTCGCCGGATCCCTGCCGGCGAGGCTCTTGATGTCGACGCTGAGTTGGTCGCCGAAGACCCAGACCGTGTCCACGTCAGTCTCTTCGCACAGGGACCGGTTCGACGATGCGCGTCGTCACGAACCACACGACCGCACCCGCGCCGACGACGGATGAGCCGATGACAACCGACGCCGTCGGAAGGGAGAACGCGAGCAGCAGGCACCCGCCGACGCCCGCCACCGACAACCACCACGGGAAACGCCGTTCACCAGGCCCGAGCGTCACCGCCGACGCGTTGGCGAGCGCGTAGTAGAGCAGCACCCCGAATGAACTGAAGCCGATGGCCTCACGCAGGTCCACTAGGGCGACCACGACGGCGACCGCGACCCCGACGAGCGCCTGTGCCAGGTCCGGGATGCCGGTGCGGTCGCTGACCGACGCGAGCCGGGTGGGGAGGTGCCGGTTGCGTGCCATGGCGAACGACGTCCGGGTGACACCGGCCAGCAGCGACAGGAGCACACCGGCCGCGGCGACACCGCCGCCGATGCGCACGATCGGTGTGAGAGCGTCGAGGTCGCCCGCGTCGGCCACTGCGGCGAGGGGGGCATCCGAACGCGCGAGGACCTCCCACCCCACCGCGAGCAGCGCCGTCACGGCGACGACCGCGTAGATCGCGAGCGCTGCCAGAAGAGCGCCGATGATCGCCCTGGGGATCGTCCTGGCCGGGTCATGGACCTCCTCGCCGAGGGTGGCGATCCGGGCGTAGCCGGCGAACGCGAAGAACAGGATCCCCGCACCCTCGACCACGCCCCAGTCCAGCCCCGTGTCGGTGATGCGGTCCGCATCGGCGGTGCCCCCACCGAGGCCGGCGACCACGACGAGCGCGAGCACGGAACCGACCACCGCAACGATCGCCATCGTCAACTGGGCGGTCTTGCGGACTCCGGCCAGGTTGACGACGGTCAGTAGGACCGCGACGGCGACGGCGGGCCAGCGGGCGTGATCGGGCGCAACGTAGGTGCCGAACGTCAGCGCCATCGCCGCGCAGCTCGCCGTCTTGCCGACGACGAACGCCCAGCCTGCGAGATACCCCCACAGGTCACCGAGGCGCTGGCGGCCGTAAACGTAGGTGCCCCCGCTCTCGGGGTACAGAGCCGCCAACGACGCCGACGAGGTGGCGTTGCAGAACGCCACGAACCCGGCGATCACGAGACTCAGCAGCATCCAGGACCCCGCGGCCTCCGCCGCCGGACCGAAGGCGGCGAAGATCCCGGCGCCGATCATCGACCCGAGACCGAGCACGACCGCGTCGCGCAGGGTCAGCTCACGCCGCAAGGAACCATCGGTCGGCCCGGTGGCGGTCATCGGGTGCTCCTCGGGGGTCAGGAACAGCGGGGAACCTCGAAACCGGAACCGCGTGTTGGGCCCGGAAGCTCAGTCTGTCACGACCGCGGTACCTCGACGCCCAGCTCGCGTCGGTCGAACGTGTCGTCGGTCACGCCGAGCTCCCGGAGCTTGAACTTCTGGATGCGCTGGCTCGGGGTCTTCGGCAGGTCGTCGGTGAGGCGCAGGTACGTCGGCACCGCGAAACGGGGGATCCGCGCAACGCAGAACTCGAAGAGCTCGGTCGGGTCGATGGCGGCGTCCGGCTTGGCGACGACCGAGATCATCACCTCGTCCTCGGTCAGCTCGGACGGCACCGCGTAGGCCGCGGCCTCCAGAACCGACGGGTGTTCCTGGACGGCACGCTCCACCTCGAACGAGGAGATGTTCTCGCCCCGGCGGCGCATCGAGTCCTTCAGCCGGTCCACGAACACGAGGTAGCCCTCGTGGTCGAGGTGGCCGCGGTCGCCGGTGTGGAACCACAGGTCCCGGAACGCGTCCACCGTTGCGTCCAGACGTTCCCAGTAGCCGGCGAACAGTGCGCCCCGCTCGCGCGGACGGGCGCAGATCTCGCCGTCGACACCCGCGGGCACCGGCTCGCCGGTGGCGGGGTCCTGGATCTGGATCTCGTACTGCGGCAGGACACGGCCCATGGTTCCCCGCTTGGAGGTCCCCGGAGTGGGCGCCGATGCCGGACCGAGCTCGGTCGACCCGTACGTCTCGATCAGCTCCATCGCGAATCTCTGCTCGAAGGAGTCGATGATCCCCGGAGGGGCCGCGGCGCCGAAGGCGATGCGGCACGGATTGTCGGCGTCGTCGGGGCGGGGGTCCGCCGCGTGGAGCAGGTGGATGATGGCGCCCATGTAGCCGAACCAGGTGGCGCCGGCGGAACGGATGTCGTCCCAGAAACCCGACAGCGAGAAGCCGTTGCGGAGGGCGACGCTTCCGCCGGCCCACATCGTCGACGTGATGACAGCGGATCGGGCCGTCACATGGAAGATGGGGAACATCGAGTAGGCGACGTCGCGGTCGGTGAGCTCGAGGATGTCGATCCACGACCGGGCGTTGAACAGCGCGGTGCGGTTGGGGAGCATCACGCCCTTGGACGGGCCGGTGGTCCCCGAGGTGTACATGATGTAGACGAGGTCACGTTCGGTCCGTGAGACCGGCGACGACATCGGATCCGACGCCGAAACCTGCGCGAACGGGTGCCCCCTCAGACGTCCCGGTGGGTCGAGCGGTTCGCCCACGACGACGACGTCGCGCAACGTGTCGATGTCGAACACCTCGAGGCGGTCCAGCCAACGGGCGTCGATCACGAGCACCTCGGCACCGGACTCGCGCAGGACGTGGGCGAGGAAGCTCCCCTTGAACTCGGTGTTGATGGGGACGTCGACGGCACCGGCCCACGAGATGCCGAACCAGGTGGTCAGGTACTCCGGAGTGGGTTCGAGCATCGTCGCGACGCGGTCTCCGCGCCTGACCCCGAGCGCTGCGAGGCCCGCAGCGAAACGTCCGGCGCGCTCAGCGAGTCCCCCGTAGGTGATGGTCGCGTCGGTGGTGTGGATGAAGACCCGGTCGCCGAGGCGGTTCGCGCGGTCGGCGAGAACCGACGAGAGGATCCAGTCCCCGTCGTAGAGGCTGGCGTTGTCAGGCGCGGTCATCGTTCACCCCGTCCGAGGCGTCTTGGGCATGTACACGTCAGAGCGGGTTTCGTCGTAGTCGTCGGGAAGGTCGTCGATGTGCCACGTCCTGTTCCCCCACCACCGCCACTGGCCGGCGAGGACCCCTTCGAGGGTGCACGTCGGGTGCGGGCTGAGCCAGTCGAGGGTGGAATCGACGATCTGGAGCAGGCACCCGAACCCGGACTTCGGGCGCACGAACGTCTCCCGCCACGTCGCCGCCGAGAGGTCCGTGTCGACGAGTTCGAAACCGTTGGCGGTCAGCTTCTCGATCATGACTTCGACGTCGGGGACGAAGACCGTGGCGTGGTGGAACCCCTCACCGTGACGTTCGAGGAACGCCGCCATGTGCGAGTTCTCGTCGAGCGGCTGGAGGAGTTCGATCTTGAGGTCGCCGGGCAACTTCAGCTGGACCGTGCGCATCCCGAGACGCATGTCGTCGCCGCCGGCGACGAACACGCCGCCGAAGGTGTCGCGGTACAGCACCAGGCCCTTTTCGATGGAGCGCACGGCCAGGCCGAGGTGGTCGTAGCGGATGATCGGTGCGTCGCCGCTCATGGGGTCGTCATCCCTCACTCGAAGCCGGAAGGCTCATAGGCGCCGTAGATCATGTGCTCGACGTGGGCCATGCCCTTCTCGCCGCCGGGGCCGGTCAGGTCGCACACGAACTCGGTGCCGCCGAGGCGACGATCGGCAGGGATGCGCTCGGGAGCGGCCTTGTGGAGGTTGTCGTCCACCTTGAAGCGTTCGTGCTCGGTGTACGCCTCGCCCCGCCATACGCCGAGCCCGCCGCCGTCGTTCCAACCCCGGGTGTAGCCGAACCCCTGGGGGTGAGCGGGATAGCACACCGACGTGAACGTGAACGTGCGCCGGTTCCCGTCGTGGTCGATCAGGGTGAACGTGCCCCCCTTGAGCCGACGCGTGCCCGGGTGGTACTCGAACTCGTGCTCGCAGGAAGCGAGCAGGATCGGGTCACCCTTCGCCGGGTCGATGCGCCCCTCGAAGTCGAGGGTCCTGCCGGCCGCGTCCTCGTGGGTGTGGAAGAACCCGGACATGCCGTCCACCTCGAATGGGATCCAGATGCGGATGGCGCGCCGATCGGGCTCGGCGTCGTCGGTCCCCGGGATCCCCTTGATCGGGATGTACGGGCCCATCGTCGAACGCAGACCCCAGCTGTGATCGCGGCAGGCGTGCCACCCGTCGACGAGGATCTGGTCGTCGTCGATGCGCATCAGCCCCGACGCACGTCCGGTCTGGGTGTAGCGGATGAGGTCGTTGAGGAGCTTGCCGTACCGGTACTGACGGTGGCCGTGCTCCACGTGAGGGTCGCCGGTCGCGACGATCGTCACGTCGAAGTTCAGCCCGATGTCGGAGTTGGTCAGCGCGATCCGCTGGCGCCGCATCGGCTCGAGGATCTCCACCGACAGGGGCCCGAGCTCCAGGACGTCGAAGTGGGGACGCAGGGCCCGGCTGAGCCGCTGGTTGCGCTGCTCGCCCCGGGAATGGATCACCATTCCGGCGTATCCGTCCATCACGTTCGTATTCGGCGACAGCCGCAGACCCATGAAGACGTGGATCCCGGGCTTGTAGAACGAGAAGTAGTAACCGTCGTTGAAATGGGTGTCAGATGTCTGAGGCTGGCCGAGAGGCTCGGCGGTCTGGTGGAAGGGGAGGTCGTCCCAGCGGTTCAGTCGCACCGAATCTCCTTTTCGCCCGGAACGGCGGACGTGTGGTTGTGTACTAGCAAACGCCGAGGCCACCGGACCACCCAGGAGTCCCCGAGATGCCCGTAGCCCCCGACGCCGACTACCCCCATTCCGTCCCCGCGGTCTCCGACCTGATCTGGAAGGAGAACTGGGTGATCGAGGGTCTGGACCTCGACGAGTCCGTCGCTGTGATGTTCCACTTCTCGATGCGACCCGCCGACGGCGAGGGCATCTTCACGGCGAAGGCCCAGGGCCCCGATGTGCGGATCCGCTCGGTGAACCGCCACCCGATCGGTGCGACGCTCGACGACATGCGCCCCGTCACCGACGGTTCCACCACCTTCGAGGTGCTCGAACCGAAGAAGCGCTTCAGCCTGCGCCACGAGGGCGAAGACGGTGCCATGGACCTCGTCTTCACCGGGCGATTCGAGCCGTTCGACTTCGCCGACGGCCCGAAGCCGCCGGGCACCTCGCCGCTGGGACCCATCGGCCTGTCGGTCTTCCCCTTCAACCACTACGAGCAGTCGCTCGCCTTCGAGGGCACGATCACGCCTCGCAAGGGGGCACGGGCGGGTGAGACCATCGCCATCAGCGGACTGGGGATGCGCGACCACTCATGGGGCTGGCGCAACGACTTCTGCTTCCGTAGGCACCACTGGCTGTGCGCCAACTTCGCCGACCGCTACGTCCAGGGCTCGGCGATGCTCGAGGCCTTCTACCCCGACGAGAAGTTCGGTGGGTTTGTCTCCAGCGCCGCCGGAAACGAACCCGTCTCCCACGTGGTCGCGGACGACCCCTACTGGCTCGACGACCCCGAGGAGCCCTTCGGTTCCTTCGAGCGTGACGCGCGTTACACGGTGACGACCGTCGCCGGGGACACCCACGTCATCACCGCGCACCTGTCCGATGCGCTGGCGAAGCTCTACCTCAACGCCCGCAGCGGCGACCGGACGATGGTGTATCAGGACTGCGTGATCTTCTGTCGCTTCACCGACGAGACATCCGGTGAGTCGGGCAACGGCCTGCTCGAGGTGGGCAAGTACGCCGAGGGCCCCGGTATCGCCGACCGCATGGGTCGCCAGTGAGCGTCCCGTCCAACAACGAGGTCGTCGCGGCGCTCACGCAGTGGTTCGCGTCGCTGCACGGCGCTGCCACCGAGGCGGTGGAACTCACCGACGTGCGCCGCCACGCCGAGGGGTGGTCGTGGCAGACGTGGACGATGACGGTCACCTGGCCGGGCGGGACAGCCGGCTACGCGGTGCGGCGAGAACCGGAGGACGGTCTGCTCGCGCCCTACGACATCGAGGGTCAGTACCGCCTGCACCGGGCGGTGGTCGACCATTCCGACGTGCCCATGGCCGGCCTCGTCGCCCTCGAGACGGACACGTCGATCCTGGGCATGCCCTTCTACGTGATGGAACGCGTCGAGGGTGGTGTGCCCGCCCAGTGGAGCGGGAAGGATCCGCAGTGGTTCCCCACCCCCGAGGCGCGGCGCGCGCTCGGGGAGGACTTCGTTGCGGTCCTCGCACGCATCCACGCGATCGACCCCGTCACGGCCGACCTCGGGTTCCTCGCCCCCGGAGGTGACCTCGGTGTCGACTGCGCGGCAGCGACCGCCGCCTTCTTGGACGACCTCGAGGAGATGTACGTGGCGAGCGCGCTCGTGGAGGTCCCGCTGGTGCGTGAGGCGTTCGCCTGGTGCCGTGAGTCGATGACGCTGTCGGGCCGGGTCACCCTCGTCCACGGCGACTACCGGATCGGGAACTTCATGGTGCGCGACGGGCGGGTGGTCGCCGTGTTCGACTGGGAACTCAGCCGCATCGGGGACCCGGTCGCCGACCTCGCCTACGCGGGGCTGCCGCTGTTCCGTGGTCGGTCGCCCCTCTTCTCGCACATGCTCGAGCGGGATGACTTCCTCGCCACCTACGAGAAGCACAGTGGTCACGCCGTGGACCCCGCGGTCTTCGACTGGTGGACCGTCGCCAACCACATCCAGGCCGCCGTACCGCACCTGCGGGCGGCCGCGGTCTACGAGGACGGGACGTTCGACGACCTGCGCCTCGCCGCGATGGGGCACCAGGTGAACTATGTGCTGCGCACCCTGGCCACAGAACTCGGGATCTGAGAGGACCAACGTGCAGAACTCACTCGACCGGATCTTCGAGGGCATCGCCCGTTCGCTCTCAGAGGACGTGGCCCCCCACGTGGCGGACCCTTACGCGAAGTCCCAGGTGATGGCCGCGGTCGAGCTCGTCAACAACCTGGCCACGCGCGTCGAGTGGCGGCGCGAGCCGATGCTGGCCGACATCGCCGCGGCCCGTGAGGTCCTGACGGCCGCCGGCGCCGCCGTGGACGAGGTGAACCCCTCGGCGTCCGGCGAGGAGATAGCGGTCGCCCGCCGCGGGCATCTCGTGGCCGTCGCCGCGCTCCAGGGGACCGATGTCGCCCGCCGCCCCGAGGTGAAGGCGATGCTCGACGACCTCCTCCGCGGGAACCTCGACCGGGAACTCGAACTGCTCCGGACCGGCATGTACGCGAAGCGCAAGGCCGACGACGCCGATGGCTGACAAGGTCGTGCCACTCGGTGAGGCGGCGGCGCTGGTGGCGGACGGCGCGTCCGTCGGTATCGGGGGGATCCTGCTGCGGCGCAAGCCCATGGCGCTCGTCGCGGCGCTGGCGGAGGCAGGACGCAGCGACCTCGACCTCGTCGCGTTCCTCGGCTCGGTCGACGTCGAGTACCTCGTCGCGGCGGGCTGCGTGCGCTCGGCCACCACCGGCTACGTCGGATTCGAACAACTCGGCTTCGCCCCCGCGTGGCAGGCGTCCGTGTCCGGCGGGTCGGTGACGGCGCGCTTCGTCAGCGAGACCCACATCGTCGGCGGCCTGCGCGCCGCCGGAGCGGGCCTCCCGTTCTGGCCCAGCCGGGGAGCGGCCGGCTCCGATGTGAGCGCCGACCTCGGGATCGAGACCGTCGCCTGCCCCTACACAGGTGAGGCCGTATGGGCGGTCCCCGCGATCCGCCCGGACGTGACGCTCCTGCACGCACGGGCCGCGACCGCCGACGGTCTGGTGGTCGGCGCGGACGACGACTTCCTCCACGACGCCGATGCCGTGCTCGCCCGGGCGTCGGGAACCGTCGTCGTCTCCGTCGAGGAGATCGTCGACAGCTCCGAGGCCCGCGTGCGCGCCGGTGGGCGGCCGCTGCTGTTCGCCCACGACGTCGACGCGGTGGTCCTGGCCCCCGGCGGCGCCCGGCCCACCGAGGTGCCGGGCTGCTACGGCGCCGACCTGGCCGGGATCAGCGCATACCTCGCCGACCCGGGCGGCGGTGCGACGGGCCTCGCCGCACTCGTGGCAGGGGTGGATGCATGAGCACCGTCGGTCCCGCCGAGAGGGTGATCTGGTCGCTTGCACAACGCTGCCGTGCCGACGACGTGGTGGTCGTCGGGGTCGGCACCCCGGTGGCTGCGGCGGCGGCACTCGTCGCCCGCGAGGTGCTCCACCCGGACATGACCGTCCTGTTCGGCACGATCGTGCGGCCCGACACCCATGACCTCGCGACGAGCCTCGCCGACGGAGGTGTGGCGGCACGCCTCGCCGACGGCGTTCTCGGCCAGTCCGAGATCCTGGACCTGATCCAACGCGGCGGGGTGACCCTCCAGTTCGTCTCGCCCGCGCAGGTCGACCGCAGCGGCGACATCAACGCCTCGCGCATCGTCCGCCCCGACGCAGCCGACATCGTCCTTCCCGGCCCGCTCGCCCTGGCGGACACCGCGTCGCTCGTCGGGCGGCTCGTGGGCTACCGCATCGGTCACTCGACGCGTTTCCTGGTGGAGGCCGTCGATTACGTCACCGCAGCCGGGCGCACCCGGCGAGACCGCGCCCCGGTGGCGACCTCGGGCGAAGGTCTCGTCGCCCTCGTCACCGAACTCGCCGAGCTGGAATGGCGCGAGGACGGCACTGTCGTCGTCGCGGGGCTGCGGGCGGGTGTGGACCCCGACGAGGTCGTCGCCGCAACCGGCTTCGCGGTCGTGGATGCGTCCACCGCACCGGTCCTCGACGATCCCCCCGATGAGGTCCTCGAGGTTCTCGACCGTCTCGTCGATCCCCACGGCATGCGCAACCTCGAGGTCCGTGCCGGGCGGGCCGCGGCGCTCGACCACCTGCTCGCCGCGGAGCCGCGGCCTGCAGCCCCGGCCGCGAAGACCCCCGGCGACGGCGGGCTCACCCCTGAGGTCCTCACGCCGGTGTTCCGCGCCAACCTCGGTGACGATGCAACCGTCGAAGGTGCCCGGCGGGGTCCCGTCGGCAACGGGCAGGAGACGTGGTTCGTCACGCTCACCGACGGGCGTGAGTTCGTGCTGCGGCGCACCGCCGTCGGTGGAACGCTCGAATGGACCGACCGGGCGGCGGAGTTCGCGGTCCTGAAGGCGCTCGCCGCCACGGACCTCCCGGTGCCGACCGTGCACTGGTTCGACGGGGCCGGCGGTGAACTCGAACGGGCGTACTTCGTGATGGACCGTCTCGACGGCAGGCCGCTCGGTCTCGGCGACCCCGACACCAACGCCGCCGTGGCCGACGACTTCGGGCGGCTGCTCGCCCGACTGCACGCCACGGCGCCGGGCCATGTGGACGGAGGGCCGCCCCGCCCGGCGGACACCGCGGAGGCGACCCGGGCCGAGCTCGCCGCGGCGATCGAGCGCTACACCACGGAGCCACCGGGCCCCAACGTCGTCATCACCGCGCTGCTCGGCTGGTTGGAGACCAACGTCCCGGTCGTCGCCGACGAGCCCGTGCTGCAGTGGGGTGATCCCGGTCCGCACAACTTCCTCGTCGCCGACGGGCGGATCACCGCACTGCTGGACTGGGAGCTGACACGGTGGGGTCACCGCCTCGACGACCTCGGTGGCGCTGTCTGGTCGTGTCTGGGGATTCTCGACCCGGAGCGCGTGGTCGCCGCCTACGAGGCGGAGTCCGGCGTTCCCGTCGACAGGGACCTGCTGGCCTGGTACGAGGTCCTCGCGCACGTCTCACGTTCCACCATGAACCTCGGCGGTGTCCGCGCGTTCGTCGAGGGCCGCAGCCCCAACCCTAACGTCGCCGGACTCGGCCAGGCGCTCACCACGGCGAGCACGTGCCGGGCCGTGCGGGCCGCCTGGGGTCTCGACGTCTCCGCTGTCGAGGTCGAGTCCGGGGCGGTGACGCCTCCTGAGATCACGGGTCTCGAGCCGCGACCGCTGCCGGCCGAGACCATGCGCGGTGTCGCCGAGTTCCTGAGGGCGGAGGTCGCCGGGCACCTCGAGGACCGCCGCAGCGACCGGATGGTGCGGATAGCCGGGCCGTTGCTCGAGTCCGCGGCGGAGCGCCTCGGGGAGGACTACGACGTGGGTCTCGTCGGGCTGCTCGACAGCGCCGGCGTGCCGGCCGGGCCCCTCGACGATCGGGTGCGGACCGTCGAGGTCGACGGGAGTTTCGCCGAACATCGGGCCGCGGTGAGGGCGGCGATCGTGCAGGTCCTGGCCCGCCAGCGAGCAGCGCTGCGGGGGCTCGAAGCGCTCTACGGTCCGACCGTCGCCATCTGACCCGATCCGTCGGACGAGGCGCCGCGCGAGGTCGGTGCGGATCGCGGTGGCGAAGTCAAGAGCGGAATCAAACGGGTGTTTGGCGGTCGCCGGGTCGGTGGGGTACGGTCGGCGATCGCGATGCGCGGACCGGGGGTTCGCGCGACCGACCAATGAGGGGGAAATCCATGCGCAAGTTGCGCCTCGTACTTGCTCTGTTCCTTGCGTTCGCAATGATTGCGGCCGCGTGCGGGGACGACGACGACACCGCGTCGGGTGATGACGGTGCCGCCGCCGATGACGGCGGTGATGACGGTGCCGCCGCCGATGACGGCGGTGATGACGGTGCCGCCGCCGACGACGGTGCCGCCGCCGACGATGGTGGTGATGACGGTGCCGCCGCCGATGACGGTGGTGATGACGGTGCCGCCGCCGATGACGGTGGTGACGACGGCTCCGCCCCGATGACCTGCGGTGAGAACACCGAAGGCGACATGCGCGGCATCGACAAGGAAGCCGGCACGATCCAGCTCGGCACCACCCTGCCGTTCACGGGTGTCGCAGCGGTCGCCGGTGAGGGCCTCCGGGCCGGCATCGAGATCGCTCTCGCCGAGGTGAACGCCAACGGCGGCATCGACGGCTGCATGTTCGAGTTCGAGTTCCTCGATGACCGTTTCGAGGTGGAGACGCTCGTATCCAACGTGCGACGCCTCATCGACCAGGAAGAGGTCTGGGCGCTGACCTCCCCGGCCGGTTCACAGGCCATCCCCGGCACCTACGAGTTCCTGCGGAGCTCCGGCGTGATCATGTGGGGCCCGGTTTCTCCGGCTGACTCCGACATCCAGGAGGTCTACCTGCTCGGTCCGACCCGTACCGAACAGCTCCGGGTCTGCATCGACTACTTCGCCGAGCAGGGCGTGACCCGCGTGGCGTCCATCGGGCAGGACAACGAGCTCGGTGAAGAGGCCGTTGCTGCGATCGAGACCCAGGCGCCGATCAACGGCATGGAGATCGTCGCTCAGGAGTCCGTCGAGGTCCTCTCGACCAACGTCGCCCCGGCAGTCCTGTCGGTGCTCGACGCAGAGCCCGGCGGCATCATCACCGGCGTCGACAACGCCCAGAACGCCCTGATGCTGGATCAGCTCAACGAGGCCGGGTACGAGGGTCTGATGTGCGCCGACAACGGCGGCGGCGGCACCGGCGGTCCCAACACCGTCGGCGCAGCCACCCCCGAGGCGGCCGACGGCTTCCTGGGCACGCTGCAGCAGTCGCTGCCCACCACCGATTCCGAGCCGGTCAACGCCTGGCGTGCACTCGCCGAGGCCTACGACGGTGAGGGTGCGGCCTCCGCGCAGAACAACTTCAGCCTGCAGACCTACTACTACACCCGGGCGTTCCTCGAGGTCGTTGATCGTCTCGACGGCAACTACACCTACGAGAACTTCCACGCCACCGCCGAGTCCCTCCAGGACGACCCGCTCGAGTACGGGGCCATCCCGCTCGTCGCCTGCGGCCCGCTGCCCGGCGGTCACTCGTGCGCCTCGGGCGCAGCGATTGCCGAGTACGACGCCGAGACCGAGTCGTGGGTTCAGATCCGACCGTCGACGCCGCCCAACGAGGGCTGATCACCTGAGTTCCTAGCGGTGGGGCGGGGGTCCTCGGACCCCCGCCCCACCGATGACCGTCTGGCTCAGGAGGGGGAGCGGTGTTTCAGGAAATCGTCGCGGGACTCGAGGCGGGTAGTGGATACAGCCTGTTGGGGCTGGCGATCGTCGTGATCATGAAGTCGACGGACGTACCCAACTTCGCCATGGGTGAGATGGGGCTCGTCGCGGCCTACCTCACCTGGTACCTGTGGGAGGAGCCGTCCAAGGGCGGCGAGGGATGGCCCTTCGGTTGGGCCGTTCTCGTCGGGATCATCTTCGGGGCGTTGTTCGGCGCCCTCATCCAGTATCTGCTCATCCGTCCGCTCACCGGACTGTCCAACGTCCCGCTCGCGATCGCCGGTGCGGCGTTCATGTTGTGGCAGAGCATCACCTTCGTGGAGAACGAGGGTCTCCCCTCATTCTTCGACTGGTTCCCCGTCGCTGACGAGGGCTTCCACATAGCGATAGCCATCCTGTTCGGGCTGATAACGACGGTTGGGGTTTTCTTCGCCCTGCGCAAGTGGGTCAAGCCGCTGGCCCGGGTCGACCACTTCCCCCTGCTCTTGTTGACCATCGGGCTCAACTTCGTCCTCCAGGCCGCGATCGAGTTGATCTGGGGGGCCACGCCCCGCGGTTTCCGGGCACCCTGGTCCGGCGACAACGTCCTCATCGGCGACACCCGGGTGGGCTGGGACCAGATCATCACCATCGCCGCCGGTCTCGTGATCGCATTCGGCGTCGGCGGGTTCTTCCGCACGAAGTGGGGTACGCGCATGCGTGCCATCGCCGAGGACGGCACCACGGCGCGGATGCTCGGCATAAACGCCGGCTGGGTGTCGGTGTCGGCGTGGGCGCTCGGTGGTCTCATCGCAGGAATCGCGATGACCCTGCACACCTCCTCGACGATCCTGCAGCTCGGTTCAGCCGAGGGCCTGATCCTGAAGGGCTTCATCGCCGCGGTGCTCGGCGGCTTCGTGTCGCTACCAGGCACCTTCATCGGTGGTCTCGTCATCGGGGTCGGTGAAGCGGTCGCCGGCGCTCAGATCGACACGAGTGTGCAGCCGACGGTCGCATTGCTGGCGGTGGTACTCGTCCTGTTGATCAAGCCCGGTGGGTTCACCACCCAGGCCAAGCTTCGGGAGGTGTGAAGTGACCGCCGTCGAATCCAGTTCATCGTCCGGTGCCGGGGGACGACCGCTCTACAAGCCGCGGCCGTCCGGGTTGAAGCGGTGGGCCGAGCCCAGCGCGACCCTTGCACTGTTCATCTTCCTGGGGCTCAGTGCCGTCTACCCGCTGCTCGACTGGACCCAGGTCTTCCCCCACGACACGGACTTCGGCAAGGGAAACCTCGCCTTCGTCTTCGCCTACACGGTCGCGGCCATGGGCTTCAATCTCCTGGTCGGCTACTCGGGCCAACTCGGCCTCGCCATCGCCGGTCTGTTCGCCCTCGGGGGCTACGGCACGGGGGTGCTGTTCGAGGACGGTGTGCCGTTCTTCGCGGCGTTCTTCATCATCGCGGCCGTCGCGGCGATCATCGGTGTCATCTTCGCCTTCCCGGCGGCAAGGCTGAAGGGCTTCTTCCTCGCCATCGCCACCCTGGCGTTCGGCGAGCTGATCGTGAAGCTCATCGAGCTCGACGACGAGGTGGCCGGCTGGCTGGACACCGGGGGCGGCACGGGCAAGACGCTCGAGCTGTTCCGGCTCGGCGGTGGGACGAACACCCGGACCGTCTTCTGGATGAGCTACGGGGCTCTGGTGTTCACCTACATCTGCTTCGTGATCCTGAGCCGCGGCCGGCTGGGTCGGACGCTCAAGTCGGTCCGTGACATCGAGATCGCGACAGGGCCGATCGGCATTTCGTCGACGCGCTACAAGCTGATCGCGTTCGGGCTGTCGGCCTTCACCGCCTCGATGGGCGGCGCGTTGTTCGCGCAGAACGCCACCTTCATCAACCCGGGCACGTTCAAGACGCGTCTCCTCGTGTTCCTCCTGGTGATCCTGATCATCGGCGGAGTCTCCCGGCTTTGGGGACCATTGATCGGCGCTTTCTTCTTCGTCTACATCCGCGAGAAGCTCCAGGACGTCGAGGAGTTGCGCATTCTCATGTTCGGCATCGCGCTGATGCTCGCGGTTCTGATGCTCCCGGGGGGCTTCGCATCCCTGCCGAGCAGGCTCCGTGAGAGTCGCTACATCCAGGATCTGCGCAAGCGAATGAGGGCATTGCTGTGACCACTTCATCGCTGTCCCTCACCGACATGCACGTCGCCTTCGGCGGCAACCGCGTCCTCGAAGGCGTGAACCTCGAGTTCGGCCCGGGCTTCAACGGACTCATCGGCCCGAACGGTGCAGGCAAGACGACCATCTTCAATGTCATCTCCGGCTTCGTGAACCCGAGCCAGGGTGAGGTCCGCCTCGAAGGCAAGTCGATCAACGGTCTCTCGCAGACCGCCCGGGTCGCCCGCGGCATCGGGCGGACCTTCCAGGCACCGAAGCTGATCCTCGACGCCACAGTGATCGAGAATGCTCTCCTCGGCTACCACCATCGGTTCCGCTGGGGTCACTTCGCAGAGTTGATCAAGCTGCCCGCAGCGCGCCGTGAGGAGACCGAGGCCCGACGCGAGTGCATGGATCTTCTCGAACGGTTCGGACTGGCCGACGACGCGCACGAACTCGCCGGGAACCTCTCGCTCGGGAACCAGAAGATCATCGAGGTCGCCCGGGCGCTTCTGGGCAAGCCGAGCGTGGTCCTTCTGGATGAGCCGGCTGCCGGCCTCGGTGCCGATGACGTCACGATCCTGTTGAAGGGCATCACGCAGTCCGTCACCGACGACGACCTCTGCCTCGTGATCATCGAACACGACCTCGAACTCGTCACCACGCTGTGCCCGATCATCTCTGTGCTGCACTTCGGTCGGATCATCTCCCAGGGGACGCCCGAGGAGGTCACGTCGGACCCGACGGTCATCGAGGCCTATCTCGGCCCCGGTTTCGACAACAGCGAGATGGTCGACCTACTCGCTGACGACGGAGGGGACCACTGATGGCGCTGCTCGAGGTGGACGAACTGGTCAGTGGCTACGGCCAACTCGAGGTGCTCCACGGCATCTCGCTGAAGGTCGAGGAGGGCGAGATCGTCTCGGTCCTCGGAGCGAACGGTGCCGGCAAGACGACGTTCCTGCGTACCGTCTCGGGTGTTCTTCCAACCTGGTCCGGCACAGCGCGCCTCGATGGACAGGATCTCGGAGGGATGTCCATCGAGAAGCGTGCGACGAGGGGACTCGGGCATCTGCCCGAGGGCCGGGGCATCTTTCAGAACCTCTCGGTCCGAGAGAACCTCGACCTCGGTCTCGGTCTCCGACATGACGGTTCCGCCGCCATCCGCAAGGACCGCGAACGGCTGATGGACCTGTTGCCGGCTCTCGCCGAGAAGATCGGCGACGCGGCGTCGTCGCTTTCCGGCGGGCAGCAGCAGATGCTCGCCCTCGCGCGCGCCATCATCACCCGACCCAAGTTGTTGATGATCGACGAGCTCTCCTTCGGACTCGCACCGAACCTGGTGGACCAGCTCTTCGAGCTCGTGCTCGAGATGCGCGACGAGGGCAACACCTTCCTTCTCGTCGAGCAGAACGCCGGCGTTCTCGAGATCTCCGACCGCACCTATGTGCTGAAGGTGGGCCGCAACGACATCTCCGGTCCGTCGGCGGAACTCAAGAAGTCCCACGACCTCGTCCGGTCGTATCTGGGACACTAGGTACCCACGCTCACGAATTCAGGGAGAAAGTCATGGGGAAGCTCGACGAGGCGTTGTCGGGGAGCGGGTTCCCGCGGGTGATGCCCGACGTGCCCGAGCTGACGATGCCACAGAAGATCGCCGCCACCGCCCGGATGTTGGCCAAGACGGGCTACGCGCTCGATGTCGCCGGCCACATCACCGTCGTCCGTGACGACCGCGATGACGGATCCATGTGGTGCACGCCGTACGGCAAGTGGTGGTACGAGGTGCAGGCGTCGGACATCTTGACCATCGACGCCGACGGTGAGGTGATCGAGGGCCGCTGGGAGGTCACGCCGGCGGTGGCGATCCACACCGAGATCCACCGCAACCAGCCGGACGCGAAGGTCGTGATCCACAACCACCCGTACTACGGGACGCTGCTCGCCACCATGAAGGTGGCGCCCGACGTCACCGACCAGCAGGCGTGCATGTTCGACGGTGACGTGCGCCTCTTCGACGAATACACCGGCGGCGTCGACAACGCCAAGGACGGCCAGTACCTCTCCGACGCCATCGACGGGGCGACAGCGGTCATTCTCGCCAACCACGGCGTGTTGATCCTCGCCGACCAACTCGAGCTCGCGTGCTACCGCGCCGTCACTTTCGAGCGGATGTGTCGCCTCAACTATGACGCCATGGCGTCGGGACAGAAGGCGGTCCCTGTGCCCCCTGAGCAGCGGGGCAAGCTCAAGGACGCCATCAACAACAAGAACATGACGGTCCGCTACTTCTGGGGCGGAGCGCTGCGCCGCCTCCTGCGCGACGAGCCCGAGGTTCTCGACTAGTGACGGCCCCGTTCGCCGGGGCCCGTGTACTCGTCACCGGGGGCGGTTCCGGCATCGGGGCCGCAACCTGTGAGGTCCTCGCCGCCGAAGGCTGGGAGCCCGTCCCGGTCGATCTCGATCCGCCGCCCGGAGGGATCGCTCTCGACGTCGCCGACGACGTCGCATGGGAGCGGGCGCTCGACGATGTGGGACCGTTGCGCGGTCTCGTGACCTGTGCCGGGATCCGGACGCGTGGCGACATCGTCGACACCTCGGCCGCTGACTTCCGTCGCCATCTCGATGTCAACGTCGTCGGGACCTGGCTCGCGATCCGTGAGTACCTGCGACGCCACACGACCGGTGACCCCGGAGCGATCGTCACGATCGCCTCGGTCAACGCGACGATCGCGGTCGCCGGCCAGGCCCACTACGTCGCGTCCAAGGGGGCCGTCGCCGCGCTGACCAAGGCCGCAGCGCTCGAGGGTGCCCCCCTCGGTGTGCGGGCGAACGCCATCGGGCCCGGACCGATCCGCACGCCGATGACCGAGGAGCGTCTCGTGGATCCGGCCCAGGTCGCCTGGCTTCAGAGCCGCGTCCCGCTCGGTCGCGTCGGTGAGCCGGCCGAGATCGGCCGGGTCGCCGAGTTCCTACTATCCGACGCCGCGTCCTACGTGACCGGCGAGACCATCTACGTAGACGGGGGGTGGGTCGCCAATGGCGCCTGACTCACAGACCATGTCCGCCCTCGAGGGCCTCGTGCCGCTCGAGGGGTTCTACCACTGGGGGATCGTGACGACCGACTTCGACGCCACGCTCGCCGAGCTCTCGGCGACGGCGGGGCTCGAGTGGGCGTCGACGGTCGTGCGCGACTTCGACGTCCGCCAACCCAACGGCGTCGTGAAGACCGACATGCGGGTGACCTACTCGGTGAACGGTCCACCCCACTGGGAGATCATCGCGGCCTCGCCGGGCACCATCTGGGACCCTGCCTCGGCGAACGGGGTGCACCACCTCGGGTTCTGGAGCGAGGACCTCATCTCCGATTCGGCCCGGCTCAGCGATGCCGGGTACCCCTGGCTCGCAACCTACGACCACGAGAGCTGCGAGCCCTTCGGCTTCACGTACCACGTGATCGGCGCCCTCGGTCTACGGATCGAGCTCGTCTCGGCGGATCGACGACCGGCATTCGACAACTGGATCGCAGGCGGCGACTTCCCGTCGGCACTCGAGGAGACGTCGCTGCAGTGACCACCCACGGCGACACCGCCGAGGTGGAGGTCACCACGACCACCGACATCGTCGTCGTCGGTGGGGGACCGGGAGGTTGTGCCGCGGCACTGACCGCAGCGCGCGAGGGTGCCGAGGTGGTGGTCCTCGAGGCGACCGACCGCGTGGGGGGCAACGCCGCCCGTTCGACGGGATACCTCGCGTTCGCCCGGTCCGCGAAGCAGGCCGCCGAGGGCATCGAGGACTCGCCCGAGGCGTATCTGGCCGACATGACCGCGGAGATCGAGCGCCAGTCCCACCGCTACGGGATCATCTTCGATGCCGACCTCGCCCGGCGCTACGCACAGGGGTCGGCCGCCACGTTCGACTTCCTCGCCGAGCTGGGATTCGAGTTCGACCGGTTCATCCCCCGCCCGAAACAGCACTCGGTGGACCGGATGATGGGTTCGGTGGACGTCAACCAGTTCACGACGTGTTTCACCCCGGCGCTCGAGGCGGCAGGCGTGACCGTCCACACGCATGTGCGGGCCCAGGAACTGATCGTCGCCGACGGTCGGGTGGGTGGTGTCGTGGTACGCCCCCGGCACGGGGTGACCGGCGATGCCGGTGACGAAGAGCTGGGCGAACCGTTCGCCGTGGCCGCACGATCCGGCGTGATCCTCGCGGCCGGCGGCTACCAGGCGAACGCCGCGATCCGGGCGCGTTACCAACCGGCGCACCTCGCGGACTCGCCCTACCTCGGTGTGGGTACCGACCGTGGCGACGGTCACGTGATGGGCCAGGCCGTCGGCGGCGACCTCGTCAACATGACGATGATCCCCCCACTCGTGATGGTCGGCTCCGCCCTGGTGGAGGACTCGATCGCGGTCAACAGCGACGGCGTCCGATTTCACGACGAGGCGGGGCCCTACGACGACCGGGTCGAGGCGCTCGCCGATCAGCCCGGGAGACTCGCCTGGTACGTGTTCGACGACGAGACCTACGTCGCCAAGCGGGCGCTCGTCGACCAGATGCCCGACGAGGTCCTCACCGCGCCGAGCCTGGGTGATCTCGCCGCCGAGTTGGGTGTCCCGGCGACGGCCCTGACAACGACCGTCGAGAGGTGGAACGCGATGCTCGCCTCCGACTCGGCGGGCGACGCCGACTTCGGGCGCGTCGTCTTTCCCGCCGGTCGGCGTCCGATCATCCGGGCACCGTTCCACGCCTCGCGGATGGTGCAGGGCATCAACTTCCCCGCCGGCGGTTTCCGCGTCAGCGGGGACTGTCAGGTCATCGACGTCTTCGGTCGACCGGTACCGGGGCTCTTCGCCGTCGGCGACTGCATCGGGGGACTGTCCCCGGTGATCGGCCTCGGCGGGACCAAGATCACATCCGCGCTGACGACGGGGCGCATCGCGGGGCGGGCGCTCGCCACCGGCGACATCGGCGCGGTCGATGCCGACGCCATCGCGGGGGGAACGCCCGGGCTGCCGAGCGGATCGCAGCGTCTCGCCGTCGTCCACGACCTGTAGGTACCTCCGCCGTGCGCCGTCGGGCGTTACGGTTCGCGGATGGATATCCGTCCCCGCTTGATCGTCTCGGTCGTCACAGTCCTCCTGCTCGTGGCCGCCGGCTGTGGTGGCGGAGGGTCGTCGGACCCCGAGACCGCATCGGCGTCCCCCACGGCGGACGCGGGCGACACAGCCGGCACGGACAGTGGTGACACAGCGACAGGGTCCGACTCGGACGACGGTTCCGCATCGTCTGACGGGGATTCCGACGACTCGCCCACACCGGCGGCCACGCCATCGCCCAGCTCCACGCCGTCTCCGACCTCGACGCCTTCCGCGACGCCGACGCCGTCTCCGACCGAGACGCCTTCGGCGACACCGACACCGACACCGACGACACCGGTCGCCGGGTCCCCGACGCCGACACCAACGGCGACACCCTCTGCGACCCCGACTCCCAGCGCGACGCCGACGGCCACACCGACGCCGACCTCCGCACCGACTCCCTCTGCGACCCCGACGGCGACGCCGACACCGAGCGAGGTCGTTCCGGCTTCGGGCACATGGGAGATCCGCAACGGCACGTCCGTCGCGAACTGTGGCATCACCACGTTCGACATCCCGGTCAGCGAACCGGTCTCGGTGAACGTGGCGGTCGCTTCGGGTGGGGCGAGCCTCACCGTCTCGGGTGGCGGCCAGGCCGAGACCGCCGTCTTCAACCGCCAGTCCGTGTCGGTCAGCCAGGCCACCTACACGGGTGCCCTGAACTTCTCCTCGCCCGACGTCGACGTCGTCGCGCTGACCATCACCCTCGTGTTCGACACGCCGGGAAACGCTGTGGGATCCATCTCCGGGTACGTCGCGGCTCAGGGATTCGCCTGCAGCATCAACAATCCGCTCTCGGCCGTGCGGATCGGCTGAGCCCGCCGTCGGCGCGGCGGTATCGACCAGACTGGGTCCGTGCGACGTATCGAGGACTACGCCCTGCTGAGCGACTCGCGGTCGGCGGCGCTCGTCTCATCGGCCGGTTCGATCGACTGGCTGTGCTGGCCCCGCTTCGACTCCGCAGCGTGTTTCGCAGCGCTGCTCGGGACCGAGGACAACGGCCACTGGTCACTTCGCCCGGCGGGTGAGTCCCGCGTGGAGCGGACCTACCTGGCGGGTTCGCTCGTCCTCGAGACGGTCCACTCGACCCCCGAGGGCGTGGTCGCGGTTGTCGACGCACTTGTGCCCGACGGTGACGTTCACCGCCTGGTGCGGCGTGTCGAGGGCCGGAGCGGGGCGGTCCCGATGCGGAGTGAGATGAGGGTGCGCTTCGACTACGGGAGCATCGTCCCGTGGGTCACGCGTTCCGATGGCGCTTTGCTCGCGGTGGCCGGGCCCGAGGCACTCGTCATGCGCGCGCCCGTCGCGACGCACGGGGAGGGATTCGCGACCATCGGCGAGTTCAGTGTCGTCGCGGGGGACAGCGTGTCCTTCGATCTGGCCTGGTACGAGTCGCACCTCGCCATCCCACCCGCCGTCGACGTCGATGAAGCCCTCGCGCGCACGCAGGCGTGGTGGAGGGGCTGGTCTTCACAGCTGAGCTATGAGGGCGCGTATCGCGACGATGTCCATCAGTCGTTGACGGTTCTGCGAGGTCTCTCGCATGCCCCGACGGGTTCATTCGTTGCTGCGGCGACGACCTCGTTGCCCGAATGGATCGGCGGTTCCCGCAACTGGGACTACCGCTACTGCTGGCTGCGGGACGCGACGCTCACGCTGTTGGCGCTCGTGAAGGGTGGTTTCATCGACGACGCCCGTTCGTGGCGCGACTGGCTCCTGCGCGCGGTGGCAGGCGAGCCCGGAAGGTTGCAGATCATGTACGGACTCGCCGGTGAACGTCGGCTGCCCGAGGCGGAACTCGACTGGCTGGACGGCTTCTGCGGGTCCCGGCCGGTGAGGGTGGGCAACGCGGCGGCGGGTCAGCTCCAACTCGACGTGTTCGGCGAGCTCATGGACGCTCTGGACCAGGCCCGCCTCCACGGGGTCGACGCCGATGAGAACGCATGGCGGGTGCAGGAGGCGATGTTGAACTGGCTCGAGGGGAACTGGACCGAGCCCGACGACGGTATCTGGGAGGTCCGGGGCGGACGGGAACAGTTCACCCATTCCAAGGTGATGGTGTGGGTCGCCTTCGATCGGGCGGTGAAGGCCGTCGAAGTCCATGGCCTGGACGGGGACGTGGCGAAGTGGCGCCGACTGCGCGCTGAGGTGCACGACGACGTGTGTGCCAACGCGCTCGACGACCGGGGGGTGTTCACGCGTACCTACGGGGGTGGCTACCTCGATGCGTCGACACTGGTGATCCCGCTCGTGGGGTTCCTGCCGCCGGACGATCCGAGGGTCGTCGCGACGGTCGAGGCCGTGCAGCGCGAGCTCACCGTCGACGGGTTCGTGCTGCGCTATTCGCCCGATGACGGGGCTGACGGTGTCGGTGGCGAAGAAGGTGCTTTTCTGCTGTGTTCGTTCTGGCTGGTGGAGTGCCTCGCCGTCATGGGACGCCGCGACGAGGCAACGGTGCTGTACGAACGACTGCTGGGCTTACGCAACGACGTCGGTCTCCTGGCCGAGGAGTACGACCCGGTCGCCGGGCGACAGCTCGGCAACTTCCCGCAGGCCTTCTCCCACATCGCCATCGCCAGCAGCGCAATGACGCTGTGTCCCGACAGTGTCGGCCCCAACGAGGACAGGGCCCGGCGCGGCTGACCCTTGACGGATCCGGGCGCTCATGGTTCGTCTTCGTCGGAGAACGCCGAGACTGCGCTGTTGATCGTGGGGAACTCGCGCAGGGGCCCGCCGGGTTGGAGTAGGCGTGAGTTCTCCAGCGCGGCCCGGGCCCGTGAGTTCGCACGGGCGATGCCGACGACGACCACCCCGGCGGCGAGCAGTTCCTCCACGAGCTGGTCCAGGATCTCGAGAGCGGTCGTGTCGATCGACCCGACGCCTTCGAGGTCGAAGATGACCCAGCGTTCGGCGCCCGGGTTGGTGAGTAGCGCCTGTTCGACCCGTCCCCGGAACCACTCGGCGTTGGCGAAGAAGAGGGGAGCGTCGAAGCGGTAGACGAGCAGCCCCGGTCGGGGACGTGCCGAGGGGAACTCCTCCATCGCCACCCAGCCGTCGAGTTCGGGTGCGCCACCGAGCACAGCGTCGCGTGGCCGGGCCATTCGCCCCAGCGCCACGACGGCGGAAAGGCCGACGGCGACGAGTACGCCGCGCAGGACGTCGAAGCCGACCACGCCGAGGACCGTCAGCAGCGCGAGGCCGAACTCGGCACGGTCCAGAGACCACAGCTCGCGCAGGCCGCGGATGTCGATGATGGCGATAGCGGCCGAGATGATCACGGCCCCGAGAGCGGCTTCGGGAAAGTCGGCCAGAACGGGCCGCAGCACGAGCAGCGTCGTCAGGACGAAGCCGGCGGCGACGATCGAGACGAGCTGAGACCTCGTCCCGAGAGAGGCCGGGACGATGCTCCGGCTGGCACTCGACGAGATCGGGAATCCGCCTGACAGGCCGCTCGAGAGATTCCCCATGCCGAGAGCCACCAGTTCCTGGTTCGCGTCGATCCGGTAGCCGAGCTCGGCTCCGATCGAGCGGGCGGTGAGGACGTTGTCCGAGTAGCCGACCAGGGCGACGCCGAGGGCTATCGGAATCAGGTCGACCAGGTCCGCGCCGGCGACGTCGGGAAGGCCCAGGGGTGGGAGGCCCGAAGGGATCTCGCCGACGACGCTGACGCCGTGGTCGTCGAGCCCGAAGACGATCGCCGCCGCCGTGGCCGCGACCACGGCGACGAGGGCACCGGGAATCGTCGGTCGGATCGCCCGCAAGGTGAGGATGGCCACGAGCGAGGATGCACCCATGGCGAAAGTCGCCGGGTCGAGCTGGTCGAGTCCTGACACCAGGTCCGCGAAGCGGGTGAACGCGTTGTCGCCCTCGATCCCCACGCCGGTGACCTTGCCGAGCTGACTGCTGAGCAGAGTGATGCCGACACCGGTGATGTACCCGATGAGGACGGGACGAGACAGCAGGTCGGCGAGGAAGCCGAGCCGTAGGAGCGCGGCGACCAGACAGATGCCACCGACGAGCAGCGCGAGCGCCGCCATCAGTGTGAGGTACCGCTGCGGATCTCCTTCGGCCAGAGGAGCGATTCCCGTCGCCGCCAGGATCGCCGTGCCGGGCTCCGGGCCGACGCCGAGATGGCGGGAGCTGCCGAGCAGCGCGTAGACGACGAGTGCGCCCAGGACGGCGTAGAAACCGACCTCAGGAGGAAGGTCGGCGAGCTCGGCGTACGCCATGGACTGAGGGATGAGCATGGCGCCGACCGTCAGCCCGCCGAGGAGGTCGAAGCGCAGCCAGTCCCTGTCGTAGTGGAGGAGCCGGTACAGACCGGGAAGGCGGCGTTGCAGGGTCCGGCCGGTGGGTGGGGGAGAAGCAGCCGACACGGGCCGTGGCCTCAGGGCCGGACCAGGTGTGCGAGGGTCGGGTCCGGTGGGCCCAGGTCGGGGTGAAGGATTGCGGCGAGCGTCTCCGCCCCGTCGATGAGACGCGGCCCGGGTCGAACGAAGCTCGCGTCCGCGTCGACGGCCCACATCGGTACGCCCGCTGGCCAGTGGCCGGTGGCGAGCGCGGCCTCGGCGAGGGCCGTGGCCCCGGTGAGGTCGTAGCCACACGGCGCCATGACGACCGCGGCGGGTGAGAGGCCGGCGATCTCGTCCCAGCCGACCCGACGGGACTTCGCCCCGGGATCACCGAGCAGGCATTCGCCGCCGGCCGCCTCGACGAGGTCCGGAAGCCAGTGCCCGGGGGAGAGCGCCGGGTCGGTCCATTCCACGACGAGGACCGGCGGCCGCTCCAGTCCGGCTACCCGCGAGCGGAGTGTGTCGAGGCGCTCACGCAGGCCGTCCACGAGTTCGATCGCGCGGTCCGCGGCCCCGGTGAGCCGCCCGAGGGTGTGGATGGACTCCAGCACGTCATCGAGACGGTGCGGGTCGATCGTGACGACTTCCGCCGAGCACCCGAGATGGGCGAGCGCGTCATCGACCTCCGACACGTCGACCGCGCAGACGGCGCACAGGTCCTGGGTGACGACCACGTCCGGGTCGAGATCCGCGAGTGCCCCCGCGTCCAGGCGGTAGAGGTCTTCGCCGGCGTTCATCCGCTCCGTGACGATCCGGTCGATCTCGCCGGGCGTGAGCCCCTCGGGAAGGGCGCTCGTAGACACGATCCGGCGGGTGAGGGCCTCGGCGGGTTCGTTGCACTCGAAGGTGACCCCGACGACGTCGTCGCCGCGACCGAGCGCGAACAGGATCTCGGTGGTGGACGGCAGCAGCGAGACGATACGCACGTCTCCGAAGCTACCGAACCGCGGCGGCGCGCTCCCGATCCGGTTCCGCTCCCGCGGTGGTGTCGGGGGCGAGGCGTCGTTCCCGACGATCCCAGAAGACGACGGTGGCAGCGACGTAGAGCCAACCGACCAGAACGTCGAACACCCAGTGCTCGCCGGTGTAGACGAGTGTGAAGCCCATCATCGCCGCGTAGACGAACAGGGCTGCCTGGACCAGGCGGTGCCGGCCCGGAGCGAAGAACACGAAGACGAGGAACGCGTAGGCCGCGTGCATCGACGGGACCGCAGCGACCGGATTGAGCGTCGCATGGCCCCACTGGAAGACGTCCTGGGCGAAGCCGAGGCCCAGGTAGCTCCACCCCTGCGAGGTGATCCGGTCCACACCGGTCACCAGGCCTTCGTCATTCGCGTACCAGGGCGGCATCGCAGGGAACGCGATGTATGTCACGACTCCCGCCATCGACAGCGTGACGAGGCGCACGAGCCACTGCCTGAAGCGCTTCCGGTTCCGGAGCCACAGGACGGCGGCGACGACGAAGACGACGAAGAAGTGGCTGACGTACACGACCGCGATCGGTACCTCCCACCACGCCGGCTCCCCGGTTGCGTCGAGGCGGGCCTGGAGCCAGGCCGTCGGTACCTCGCCGAAGCCCACGACGCGGTCGATGTCGACGAGCACGGCCCCCTGCAGCGGCATCCCCAACGAGTCGGCGACACCCTGGGAGAACACATAGACCAGCATGAATCCGAGCAGCAGGCCCCAGTCACGCAGCAGCGCCCGCATCTCGGACCGGCCCCGGGCGAGAGACCCGACGACGAGTAGTCCCATCATCCACGGGACGACCGCCTGGCGCTGAAGAACGAGACCCTGGGTGAGGGTGAACAGGAGGGTCGCCGTGACGTAGACGAACAACGCCAGCCGCGCGAGGGCAGGGCGCACCAGGAAATCGGGGTCGGCTCCGGTGGCTGCCCGGTCGGACGCGCCGGGAACCGACGGGACGCGTCGGTCCGGCGGTCCGGCGACCGCCGCCTGTGCCTGAAGCGTGCTGCCCATCTGTGTGACCTCCCTGCACCGACAGAATCGGCCGGTGGGGGGTCCGTCTTGAGTCGGCCCGGGACGCCTCAGGGCCCGAGCCCGAGAGCGTGTTCCGCCGCCATCCGTCCCGAACAGAAGGCCTCGGAGAGATTGCACCCGTCGGCTGGGTAGATCATTCCCGTCGGCTGGCCGAGTTCGCCCGCGCCGTAGAGGCCGGCGATGGGTTCGCCGAAGGCGTCGAGAATCCGACAGTCGGCGTCGCGCCGGGGCCCGCCGGTGGTGTTGGATCCACCCGGCCACAATGGCATGCAGTAGAAGGGAGGCTCGTCGAGCGGGATCATCGTCTCGGGGGGTCGCCCGAAGGGATCCGGCCCGCCGGTCTCACACAGACGGTTGTATCCGGCGACGGTTGCCGCTGCCTGCGCCGGGGCGTCCATGCCGGCGGCGGCCGCCGCCTCGGCGATCGTCGAGCCCGCGGCGATCCAGCCCCGCTCGATCTCGACCGAGTTGTCGCCGCTCCAGTCGTAGAGCCCGACGGCGACCGCGCCGAAGTTCGCAAAGGTCAGTGGTCCGGCCCGGCGGCGCCGCTCGTCGAAGAACCACCAGCACGGGACCCGCGGGTGGCGGTTGCGGACCGGGTCGTAGGTGAGAAGGTCGAAGTAGACGTCGTGGCGCAGCAGCGCCTGCGCGTTCTCGTCGATGAACCGGTTCCCGTCGCGGTCACAGATCACGTAGCCCGGAGGTCCGATACCGATGATGAGGTTGAGCTCGGTGCCGTCGTCGAGCGTGAAGTGTCCGATCGCCCGACCGATCATCTGGTTCATGTGCCACAGCCCCGCGCCGACGGACTGTGCCATCCGCACGCCGTCGCCCGTGCTCGTCGGATTGCCGTAGAAATAGGCGGGATGGACCCGCAGGTGGTCCCGCTTCATCTCCTCGTCGAACTCGAAGCCCCCACAGGCGAGCACCACACCGCGGGTGGCCTCGTATGTCTCCGAGCCGTCGGGGCCGTCGACCGTGACACCGGTCACCCGGTGCCCGTCGGTCGTGAGCCGCAGCGCCCGTCGATCATGGAGGACCGGCACGTCCCTGCGCCGCACGGCGGCGTCGAGTCGACTCCACAGCATCGGCCCGGCGGGAGAGTCCGCGGCGAGGCGTTCCGCCACGCCCCCCGGTTGGAGGGTCACTACGGCGTCGGCGCCGGGTATCCGGGGGTGTTCCGCCCCGCCTGACGGCGTGAGGTCGAGACCGCCGACACGTGTCCGCAGCCAGTCGTCGAGTTCGGACGCGTACATCGCCCAGCGCGCCGAGCACTCCCTCGGGATCATCCCGTCCGCGCAGGCGTCCAGGTAGTCGGTCAGCGCAGCGGCGTCCGTACCGACCATGATCATCCCGCCCGACATCCGGGTGCTCGGGGTGTGCCGGTCCGCCGGGTTGCGCTCGACCACCACGACGTCGGCGCCCGCGTCGGCGGCGGTGATCGCCGCAGCGACGCCGGCTGCGCCGTAGCCGACGACGACGACGTCATGGGTGCTCACCGACTGGTCCTCAGATCTCCGCCCGTCACTGGCTCCACCCGACCGGCGAAGACGAAGGCGGTCCCGGCGAACACCATCACGATCATCAGCAGGAACCACGGCCAGGTGTAGCTGCCGGTCCAGTCCACGAACGCCCCGAACGCAACCGGGGACGCGAGGGCTCCCAGGTAGTAGCCGGTCATCGTCACGCCGGTCGCGCGCGCGACGGCGGGCCCGGCCCGGTCCACGACAGCCGCGTGCATCGTGCCGATGGCAGCCAACTGGAACGCGATGCCGGCGACGATCGCGACGATCGCGAGGCCGATGCCGACGCCGATGCCGAGGACTGCGAGCAGGTTCGCCGCCCCGACGATCCCGCAGAGCGTGATGACGACTGCGATGCGACGTCCGGGGCCGACTCTGTCCGAGCGGATCCCGTTGAGCACCATGACGCCGACACCGATGAACGACGACATCGCGACGATCAGCCCGGCGGTGCGTGCCGATGTCGAGAACTCCTCCTCGAGGTAGGGCACGGACCACGAGTACATCGGCTGTGATCCGGCGATGAGAAGGAACGAGGCCACCGGGAACCAGCCGAAGCCGCGGGGGAGTCGACGGTGGATGGTCACTCCCTTCATCGGCCGGTCGTCGGGGAGGACGAAGAAGCAGGCCACGCCGACGGCACCGGCGCCGATGCACAGCGCGGCGGTGATGGCCTGCCAGCTGAAGGCGTCGGCCGCCCACGGACCGACCGCCGCGCTGATCCCGGTCATCGCGGGGATCCCACCGGTCTTGATCGACAGTGCCACCGTGCGGCGCTCCACGCTGACCACCCGGGCGACGGCGACGTTGGTGCCCGTGTTGGCCAGGGCGTAGCCGAACCCGGCGACGACAGCTGCGACGATGAGCATCCAGTAGGTCCCGATCACTGCAGCGAGAACCCCGACGGTCATCACGAGCGCCAGGTCGATCACCACGGACAACCGCGCGCCGACGGCATCCGTGATGCGCCCGGCGGTGATCGACCCGAGGCCGGTGCAGCCGAAGTGGACGCTCACGAGTAGGCCGATGTGCCAGCGGTCGAGGCCGAGGTCGTCGCGGATGGCCGTACCCACGAACCCGGCTAGGAATCCGAGGATCGAGCCGGCTCCGATCGCCACGGTTGCGACGGCCACCACGAGAACGACAGAGAGCTCCCGTCGTGGCGTGTCCGAGCGCGTACCGCCGTCGGTCACGCGGCCTCCCCCTCTGGCTGCGCTCACGCGGCGACTGTAGTTGGGTGGGCGTGTCGCGCATGTGAGGAAGCGGCGCCGGTCATGGGGCTAGGGTCGCCTCCGTGACGTCACGAGAGCTGTCCGAGATGCGAGCGCAGGTCCGTCGGTTGGAGGATCGTGACGAGATCAGGGCCCTCGTCGGCCGCTACGGCCGGGCCATCGACGACCGTGACTGGGAGTGTCTCGCCGACCAGTACACGCCCGACGCGTTCATCGACTTCACGGCCGGGCGGGCGAAGGGGACCGAGGCGATCATCGACCACGTCCGGTCACGGACCGACGCATACGGCGCCACGTACCACTACCCGCATTCCCACGAGGTCACCATCACCGGTGATGACACCGCCACTGGTCTCGTGTGTGCCCACGCGGAGCTGACGATCGACGGCGACAGTGTCCGGGTGGCGCTGCGCTACCACGACGACTACCGCCGCGTGGACGGCCGCTGGCGCTTCCAGGAGCGGCGGATGCGGGTGCTGTACGTGTTGAAACTGTCCGAGATGGCGACGGGATTCGCGGATCGGCTGCGCGTCCGGTGGCCCGGAACCGAACCCGCCGAGGCTCAGATCGGAGCCGATGTCGTGTCCGGGAGAACCCCCGATCCCCGGTAAGGCCCCGGTGCTGCCCGGGTCTTGTCGGGGCGCTACTCTCGCCCACCGAACGCTGAACACAGGGGAGTCAACATGGGACGGACCGAACCGGGGGACTACGCAGCAGGCTGGACGCCGCCGAGCTACACCGTCGACGAGAACGGAAAGGTCCGGGGCGGCTATGAGCCGCACGAGCCGAACAACTGGGGTCGCTGGGGCGACGACGACCAGATCGGCACCCAGAACCTCGTCGGACCCGAACAGATCGTCGCCGCAGCCAGGCTCGTGACCGAGGGCAAGATGTTCTCGCTCGCACTCGACATCGACGCGTCGGGCCCCAGGTTCCCCACCCGGCCTGCTCCGCTGCACTGGTTCATCATGGCCGGATCCGACGCGATCGTCGGCTCCCCCGCCCAGGCCGAGGTGTCCGGCTACCAGTGGAACGACGACATGTTGCAGATGCCGTTGCAGGGGTCCACGCAGTGGGACGGATTCGGTCACTTCTGCGCCGAGGACTCCATGTACAACGGCTACTGGGCGGGCGACGTGACCGCCGCCGCGGGAGCCCGGAACCTCGGGATGGAACACATGCGCAAGGCCTTCGTCGGCCGCTGCGTCCTGTTGGACCTCGCCCGGGCCCAGGGGGTGGACTGCCTCCCGGACATGGCCGAGATCGGCCGCCCCGAGCTCGAGGCGTGCGTGGAGGCCCAGGGCTGTGAGATCCATTCGGGTGACATCGTCCTGTTGCGCACCGGGTACCTCGGCAAGTGGTGGGGTATCGAGGGGGAGGCCGCGAAGATGGAGTACTTCTACGCGTCACCGGGACTGGCGGAGTCCAGCGTCGGCTGGCTCCACGACAACGAGATCTCGGCGGCCGCCTCCGACACCATCGCCGTGGAGGTGCTGCAGCCGAAGGAGGAGCAGAGCCGCATCCTGCCGGTGCACCACTCCTGTCTCATCGACCTCGGCCTGACCCTCGGCGAGTTCTGGGTTCTCGACGAACTGGCCGAGGACTGCGCCGCCGATGGTCGTTACGAGTTCATGCTCGCCTCGCAACCACTCGTGATTCCCGGTGCCGTCGGCTCGCCGATCAACCCGATCGCGCTGAAGTAGCGCCCGGGGCCCGCGGACGACATGTACGACGGGATCGAGACTTTCGGAGCGGTCGTCGCGCACCGGGCCGAGAACGACGGCGACCGCCGGTTCGTCCGGTTCGAGGAGACCGAACTGACCTTCGGTGAGCTGAGTGACGGCGGGAACAGGATTGCGAACGCGTTGGTGTCGCTCGGCATCGGCAAGGGCGACAAGGTCGCCGTGATGTTGCCGAACGGGCCCGAGTACCTGGTGACGTGGACCGGGCTGTGCCGCCTCGGCGTCGTCGAGGTGCCGATCAACGTCGCCTACAAGGGCGACCTCTTCGCATACCTGTTGAATCAGGCCGAGTGCCGGGCGATTGTCGTGGCCCGACAGTGGGTGGACCGCGTCGCCGCCGTCGCGGCCCGGCTCGAGACGCTCGATCATGTCGTCGTGGTGGGCGACGGCGCGGTCCAGTCGGTCGCCGGGGTGACGACCCACGACTTCGCCGGATTCGTCGCATCCGCCGCGACCACCGACCCCGGCGTGGCAGTCGCCACCGAGGACCCGTCGGTCATTCTGTTCACGTCGGGCACGACGGGTCCCTCCAAGGGCGCGGTGCTCAGCCACAAGGCCAACTTCCGACTCTGCACGAACGTGATCGACCTCATGGGCTACGGCGCCGGCGAGCGACTCTTCACCGTCTTCCCGCTGTTCCACGTCAACGCCCGGTACAACACGATCCTGCCGGGGCTCGTCCTCGACGACAGCGACTGCGTCATGCACGACCGCTTCTCGGCCAGTCGCTTCTGGGACTTCTGCCGGGCGGAGGGCGTCACGGCGATCAACTACATGGGCGCCCTGTTGATGATGCTGTTCAAACAGCCTGAACGCGACGACGACGCCGACAACCCCGTGCGGCGGGCCTACGGCGCGCCGTCACCAGTGGAGATCCACGAGGCGTTCGAGAAGCGCTTCGACGTGAAGATCGTCGAGGTCTACGGGTCAACCGAGACCGGTACGGCCACCATGAACACCGTCGAGAACTTCAAGCTGGGGTCGTGCGGGTTCGCCGTCCCCTACTACGACGTGAAGATCTTCGACGAGATGGACAACGAGGTCCCGCCGGGCACCGAGGGCGAGATCGTCGTGCGGCCGAAGGAACCGTACGTCATGTTCACCGAGTACTACCGCAACCCCGAGGCGACGGTGAAGGCGTTCCGGAACCTGTGGTTCCACACCGGCGACCGTGGCGTGATGGACACCGACGGCTACTTCACCTTCGTCGACCGGATGAAGGACGCCATCCGCCGCCGCGGCGAGAACATCTCTTCGTGGGAGGTCGAGAAGGTGATCGCGGATCATCCGGCGGTTCTCGATGCCGCCGTCGTCGGCGTTCCCTCCGAGCTCACGGAAGAGGAGGTCCTCGTCGTCATCCAGCTGAACGAGGACGCCGAGTTGGACCCCGTGGAGCTGCTCGACCACTGTCAGGATCGGATGGCCCACTTCGCCGTCCCACGCTACGTCCGGTTCGTCGACGCCATGCCACGCACGCCCTCCCAGCGCATCGAGAAATACAAGCTCCGTGAGGAGGGCCTCACCGACGACACCTGGGACCGGGAGTCGGTCGGCTACGAGGTGCGCCGGTGAACACGCCCTCGGGCGGCAGGGACGTCTGGGTGGTACCCGACGACGAGGCCCGCGTCATCGGGCCGTGGGTCCGGCAGAAGGCGGACCGCAACGGCGACAAGGTCGCGCTCGAGATCATGGGAGAGCGACGCACCTACGCACAGCTGGCGACTGATGCGGCCCGGGTCGCGTCGGGGTTCACCGGTGAGCTCGGGTTGGTCGCCGGTGACCACGTGGCGTCGATGATGAAGAACTCGATCCCGTCGGTCGACCTCTGGTTCGGGCTGACCACGGCGGGCGTCGTCGAGGTGCCGATCAACAACGCAAACCGCGGTGACACTCTCTCGTACCTGTTGCGCCAGTCGCGTTCGGCGGCGGTCGTCGTGGACGAGGAGTTCCTCGATCGGGTCGCACAGCTCGCGCCCGATCTTCCCGAGCTGCGCCACGTGGTCGTGCACCGTGAGGGCGACGAGGGCACGCCGGTCCTCCCCGACCACGTGACCCTGCACGAGTTGCCCTCGCTCTACGGCGAGGGCACGTACCCCGAGCCGGACCTCGCGCTGAGCGACACCGCCGTGATCATGTACACGTCGGGGACCACCGGCCCCTCGAAGGGCGCGATGCTGTCCCACGAGGCGAACCTGAGCCTCGCTCGCCACACCGCGTGGCTGATGGGCTACGACAGCGCCGACCACCTCTATTCGGCGTTCCCGCTGTTCCACATCAACGCCCGCTACACGACGGTTCTCGCGGCGATGGCCGCTGACGCGTCGGCGGTGATGGATCAGCGGTTCTCGGCGTCGACGTTCTGGGACATGTGCCGCGAACGCGGCGTGACGGCCTTCAACTACATGGGCGCGCTGTTGACCATCCTGTGGAAGCAGCCCGAGCGCGCCGACGACGCCGACAACCCGGTGCGGTACGGGTTCGGGGCTCCGACCCCCGCGGAGCTGTGGGAACCGTTCGAGGAGCGTTTCGACCTGCGCTTCACCGAGATCTATGGGTCCACCGAGGTTGCCAACACCATCCAGAACCCCGTGTGGGAGCGCAAGGTCGGACGGGCCGGCCGGGAGTCGCCGACGTACCACGTCCGGGTCGTCGACGAGAAGGACCGGCCCCTGCCTGCCGGTGAGGCCGGCGAGATCGTGGTACGTCCCAAGAAGCCGTTCGTGGCCTTCTCGGGCTACTACGAGATGCCCGACAAGACCGTGGAGTCGTGGCGGAACCTGTGGTTCCACACCGGCGACCGCGGCCGCTTCGACGAGGACGGCTACCTCACCTTCATCGACCGGATGAAGGACTGCGTCCGGCGGCGGGGGGAGAACATCTCGTCCTACGAGGTCGAGTCGATCGTGAACACCCACGAGGCGGTCGCCGAGTCCGCCGTCATCGGCGTCTCGTCGGAGCTCTCCGAGGAGGAGGTGATGGTGTGCGTCGTCGTGAAAGAGGGCCACACCGTTTCAGAAGTCGACCTGCTGGACTGGTGCTCGCCCCGTATGGCCCACTTCGCCGTGCCGCGGTTCATCCGCTGGATGGACGGCCTGCCGAAGAACGCCTCCGAGCGGGTGCAGAAGTTCCGTCTCCGCGAAGATGGGGTGACCGACGACACGTGGGACCGCGAGGCCCACGGGTACGTCGTGGAACGCTGACCCCGACGCAACGGAGAACCCGATGGCGGACCTGACCGACGTCACATCCTTCGTCGGGCGCAACCACGGCCTCGCCGTGGTCTCGCTCGTCCGAGCGGACGGGACCCCGCAGGCGTCGCTCGTCAACGCAGGGGTGGTGGACCATCCCGGTTCGGGCGAACCGGTCGTCGGCTTCGTCGTGCGCGGGGGCTCCTACAAGTGCCGGCGCCTACGGGAGCACGGCTTCGTGGCGGTGACGTGGACTGCCGGGTGGGAGTGGATCGGCGTCGAGGGAACCACCGAGCTGTTCGGGCCCGACGATCCCCTCGCCGATGTCGAAGCAGCCTCGTTGTCGCACGTGCTGCGGGAGGTGTTCCGGGGGGCCGGGGGAACCCACGACGACTGGGAGGCCTACGACCGTGTGATGCTCGAGGAACGGCGTACGGCTGTGTTCGTGCGACCGACTCGATTTCTCGGTCGCTGAGGAGCTGCCATGGACACCGATCGACGCCAGGCACCCGGGACCGGATCACCGACGTGAGGGTCGTCGTCGCCGGGGCCGGTGCGATGGGATCGGCGATGGGCGGGCTGCTCGCCCGCGCCGGCCACGACGTTGCGTTGTACGACGTTCGCGCCGACCACATGGATGCTGTCAGCGCAGGCGGTCTGACCATCCGTCACGGCGACGGGTCCACCGAGACCGCGGTCTTCTCGAAGGCGACCGCGGATCCGACCGAGTTGGGTGTCTGCGACCTCGTGCTGGTCATGACGAAGACGTGGGCGACGACCGACGCCGTGCGCGCGGTGGCCCATGCCGTCGGCCCCGAGACGTGGGTCGTGTCCGCGCAGAACGGCCTGGGCAACGAGTCCCGAATGGCCGAGGTGGTCGGAGCGGACCGTGTGATGCCCGGCACGACGACTGTCGGGGCTACGTATCTGGAGCCCGGTGTGGTCTCGGTCTCGGGGACCGTGACCGCCCAGACCTCACTCACCCAGTTCGGGCCGCCGCACGGGGCGACGAAGGTCTCCCCGGAGGCCGAGGCGGTTGCCGCGGTCTTCACCGACGCAGGCATGAGGGCCGAGGTGCTGCGCGACGGCGACAAGGTCCTGTGGACCAAGCTCGCCATGGCGGGAACGGCGGGCGCTCTCACGGCCCTGTCACAGATCTCTGTCGGGGACATGGTCGCCAGCCCCCGGGCGATGAGCACCTGGCGGGCGATGCTGTCGGAGATCCTCGCTGTGGCGGCCGCCGAGGGCGTGGACCTCGACTTCGGAGAGGTGTCGGACCACGCCATGAGCACCTATCGGGCGGTCGGTGACCACTGGGCGTCGATGGCCGTCGACGTCAAGGAGCGGCGCCGCACCGAGATCGACTCGCTGTGTGGCGAGGTGTCAGCCCGGGGCCGCCGCCACGACATCCCCACACCCGTGAACGACGCCATCGGGAACCTGATCCTCGCCATCGAGGCGAGCTGGGACAACGAGGTGACCGGGGGCTGAGACGCCCATGGGCGTGTTCCGCACATGCGACCTTGCCCCTCGCGGAACCTGTCGGTAACGTTTCCGGACATGCTCGCCCCGCTCGACGGACTCCTCGCCGTCGCTCTCGAACAGGCCGTCGCGGCGCCGTTCGCCTCCCGCCTGTTGGCCGACGCCGGGGCCCGCGTGATCAAGGTCGAACGACCCGAGGGTGACTTCGCCCGCGGGTACGACGTGGCTGCGAACGGACTGTCGAGCTACTTCGCGTGGCTCAACCGGGGCAAGGAGTCCATCGCGCTCGACCTGAAGGACGACGCCGACCGGGACCTCCTCGACGGAATCGTCGCCCGCGCCGACGTGTTCATCCAGAACCTCGCCGTCGGCGCCGCAGGGCGACTCGGCTTCGGTGCCGACCGACTCCGTGAGCGTGATCCGCGTCTGGTGGTCTGTGAGATATCCGGCTACGGCACCGAGGGGCCCTACGCCGCGATGAAGGCGTACGACCTGCTCGTGCAGGCCGAGAGCGGCGTGGTCGCCGTGTCGGGTGCGCCCGGCCCCTACGGGCGGGTGGGAGTATCGCTGGCCGACATCGCCACCGGTCAGGCTGCCGCGCTGGCCGTGAGCCAGGCCCTCCTGCGCCAGGCCCGCGACGGGACGGGAGCCCACCTCGAGACCTCCCTGTTCGCCACCATGGCCGAATGGATGACGGTTCCCCTGCTGCACCACGACTACCTGGGTCGCGCCCCCGAGCGGGTGGGTCTGGCACATCCCTCGATCGCCCCGTACGGGGGCTTCGACACCGCCGACGGCGACACCATCTTGATCTCGGTGCAGTCGGACCGCGAGTGGCGGGTCCTGTGCACCGACCTCCTCGAGCGACCGGAACTCGGTGACGATGAGCGGTTCGCGACCAACGAGGACCGTGTCGCCAACCGTGGCGAGACGGACGCTGTCGTCGCAGAGGGATTCGCCCGGCTGGACAGCGCTGAGATCCGCAGTCGGCTCGCGGCGTCGCGGATCGCATTCGGCGTCGTGAACGACGTGGCCGGGTTGTCGGCCCATCCCCAGCTGCGGCGGGTCACGGTGCCCCACGAACTCGGCTCGTTCGAACTACCGGCACCCGCTGTGAATGCGGACTGGGAGACGATGATGCCGGTGCCGGCTCTCGACCAACACGGAGCGGCCATCCGCGCCGAGTTCGGGCAATGAGAGTGCGCGCAGTGACCATGGGGAATCCGACCATCGAGGGGGAGACATGACACCGGGAACAGCTGTCGTCACCGGCGCGGCCAGTGGCATCGGCGCGGGCATCGCTGCGCGGCTGATCGACGAGGGTCTCGACGTTCTCGTCGTCGACCGTGACGAGGCCGGCATGTCCGATCTCGTCGAGAGGGGAGCGACGGCACTCGTCTGTGACCTCGCGGACCCGGAGTCCCGCGACGAGGTCATCCGGGCCGCCGAGGGCGCGCGGTACCTGGTCAACAGCGCCGGGATAATCCGGCTCAAGCGGCTCGCCGACATCGACGTCGACGACTTCCGGGACATCTTCACGGTCAACGTCGAGGCCGTCTTCTTCCTCTGTCAGGGGATCGGGCCGACGATGCCGCCCGGCGGGTCGATCGTGAACCTCTCCTCCTCGTCGGCCAAGCTCGCCACGACCACCGAGGCCGGGCTCTACGCGGCATCCAAGACGGCAGTGCTGTCCTTGACGAGATCGTTCGCCTACGACCTGGCGTCGATCCCGGTGAGGGTCAACGCAGTGTGTCCCGGGATCATCGACACCCCGATGCAAGACGCCGTGCTCGAACGTGTCTCGGAGTTGCGGGGCCTCACCGTCGAGGAGCTGAGCGCGGCCCGGGACGGTTCGGTCCCGCTCAAGCGCGCGGCTTCGCCGGCTGAGCTCGCCGGACTCATCCGGTTCCTGCTCTCAGAAGAGGCCGGCTACATGACCGGACAGGCGATCAACTACACGGGAGGTCTCGTCACATGGTGAACGATCAGGTTGTCGCCGACATCGGCGTGGTGCAACACATCGGGATGTCGGTACGCGACGTCAGCCGCACGGTCGAGTTCTGGCGCCGCTTCGCCGGGGTCGAGCCCGCCTGGGAGAAGGTGCTCGACGGCCCCTACCTCGGCGATGTCACCGGCTACCCCGGCGTGCACCTCGACGCCGCGATGATCGAGCTTCCCGGGGGGACATGGCTCGAGATCCTCGACTACCGCGTGGCCGACAAGGAGCCGAACGACATGTCGACAGCCAATCCCGGCAACGTCCACCTGTGTCTGCGCGTGGGCGACATCGACGCCGTGTGGGACCGGGCGATGGAAGCGGGGGCGACGGCGGTCAGCCCTGGACCCGTCGAGGTCAGCGCAGGACCGAACCGGGGTGCGAAAGCCTGCTATCTGCGCGAGCCCGACGGGATCACGATCGAGCTGTTCCAGCCGCGACCCGAGGTCGCACAGGACGCGGGCTGAGTCCCGAGCGGAGCTTGCGGAGAGATCGGTTGGTAACGGTTCCGGAATCATTGCCGGAACCGTTGACAACTGCAGAGCGGGGCCCGTATGGTCTGGGCGTCGGAATTATTGATGACGGGGGAGACTCATGAAACTTCGCGTGATGCGCCTTTTGGCGATCCTGCTTGCTCTGGCGATGGTCGCAGCCGCGTGCGGCGACGACGACGACACGTCGGCCGGCGACGACGGCTCGACATCGTCCGACGACGGTGGTTCGTCCGATGACGGCTCCTCCGATGACGGCTCCTCCGATGACGGTGGGGCCGCTCCGGACCTCGCCGCGGCGTCTGCCATGTTGCGGGATGCCGGGTACTCACAGGTCGCAGATGCCGTGGACCAGGCCGAGCCGGTCGACGGTGCACCGGGCACGCTGACGCTGGCCGACGGTTCGACCTTCGAGTTGAACGACCGGATCGCCGAGAAGATCGCCAACGGCGACGAGATCAACTACGTGTTCTCGTACCAGTCGACCGTGATCGCACTGTTCTCGGAGCAGTACCGCATCGGCTACGAGGCGACGATCCCAGCCGCGCAGTCGATCCTGCCGATGAACCCGCAGGCGATCGCTCCGGCGGTCGACCTCGACATCCCGCAGCAGATCTCCCAGATCGAGGCGCTGCTCAACACCAACCAGATCGACTGTCTGACCATCGAACCGCCCGACTCCAACGCCTTCACCGACATCACCAACCGGGCGATGTCCGAGGGCATCCCGGTGTTCACGGTGGGTGTCACCTCCAACGGCAACGAGTTGACCAACTTCACCCAGATTCCGCTCGAAGAAGGCCGCCAGGCCGCCCAGGTCCTGCTGGACTGGATGGACGAGACCGGCAACGAGTTGGACACCTTCACCGTCTCCGGTGGCGACCCGAGTGCCTTCTGGGCCCAGGGTCGGATGCAGGGCTTCGAGGACGGCATCACCGAGGCGATGCCCGACGCGACCTTCCTCAACACCGCGGACAACGCGCTGAACGTCACGTTCGATCCGGCCCAGACCTTCGATGCCTACCAGGCACTGATCAACGGGCAGCCGGACCTCGACTTCATCTTGAACGTCGACATCGGCGCCGAGCACGCAGCCCGGGCCATCCAGGACTCGGACAACTCCGGTGAGATCTTCACGATGGGTTGGAACGTGTCGGTCGGTCAGCTCGACGCCATCGAAGCCGGCGACCAGGTCGCAGCGTTCGATCAGCGCTGGACGGAGCAGGCCGGCTTCGGTGCCCCCGCCTGCGCGGTCTTCCTCGCCACCGGCCAGGTTCCGCCCAACACCCAGCAGCTCGGCCCGGTCACCGCGGCCAACGTCGACGAGGCCCGGGCCTCGCTCGAGCAGCTCGGCGTTTCCTGAGCGACGGGCGGACGATGGAGTCTGATGTCACCGGTGGTCGAACGACCGGTGGGGCGCAGAGTCGCCCCGCCGGTGACGACCAAGCCATGTCCGCCCCTGTGAACGGGGACGGAACGGAGTCCCCCTCCGAGGTCGGGTCCCGGGCGGAGATCGCCCGGGACCGGACCTTCCGGCAGCGCCTCGCGGAGGCCGCGCTCGGGGTGGCACGGGTCGCCGGTCTGCTGATCGCCGTCGCGATCCTCATGGGCGTGTTCGCCTGGGAATCCGACGGCCGGTTTTTCATCCTGGCCAACCTGCTGGGAATGCTGCGGTTCATGTCGACGCTGGCCATCGTCGGCGTCGGCCTGACGGTCGTCCTCGTCGTCGGAGAGATAGACCTCTCGTTCGCCAACCTGTACGGCCTGTCGGCGATGGTGATGGCGGTGTCGTGGATCGAGTGGGGTTGGCCGGTCTATGCCGCCATCGGCTTCGGCTTTCTCATCGCCATCGTGGTGGGCCTGTTCAACGGGATACTCGTCGCCTACGCGGGGATCCCGTCGTTCATCGCCACACTCGGCTCGAGCATCCTCGTTTTCGGTTTCACCTTGTACGTGAGCGACTCGCAGCGGTACTCACCGGCCAATCCGCCATCGGGCAAGGACATTCCCTCCGGGGAGAACAGCTTCTTCCGAGGTCTGTCCAACCAGGACCTCCCCTGGGACATCCCCATGCAGGTCCTGTGGATGGTCGGGGCGGCACTCCTGTTCGGCTTCATCATCTCGTTCTCGGTCTTCGGCTTCCGCCTCAAGGCCATCGGCGGCAACGAAGAGGCGGCCCGCTACGCGAAGCTGCCGGTGAAGCGGTACAAGATCCTGGCGTTCGTCATCGTCGGGCTGACCGCGGCGTTGGCCTCCATGCTGGACTTCGCTTTCATCGGCTCCATCCAGCCCGATGCGGGCGGTTCGCTGCTCTTCCCGGCCTTCGCGGCCGTCATCATCGGTGGGGCCAGCCTCAACGGCGGTCGCGGCACGGTGATCGGAACGCTGAGTGGCGCATTGTTGCTCGCGGTCATCTCCAACGGACTCGCGCTCATCGCGGCCGGCGCATTCCTCCAGCAGATGGTCCTGGGCTCGGTGACCATCGCCGCGGTCGCCCTCGACCAGTTCACCCGACGGCTCGCCTGAGCGGTGGCCACCGAAGCCGACGTGTCGACCCGGACCGGAATCCGCGTCTCGGGTCTGCGCAAGACCTATGGCGAGACGGTCGCTCTGGGCGGGCTCGACCTGGCCGCGTCGCCCGGGGAGGTCCTCGGCATCGCGGGACCCAACGGTGCCGGCAAGAGCACGCTCATCAAGATCCTCGCCGGCGAGGTCGTTCCCGACGAGGGTGAGGTGTTCATCGACGGTGCGCCCTGGACTCCCGCTCTGGGTGCGCGCACGATCGCCGTCGTCCACCAGGAACCCGAGCTGTTCCCCAACCTGACCGTCGCCCAGAACCTGCTCGTCGGCCGTGAGGACTCCCAGGTCCTCATGCGCCGACCCGGCCGGGTGGAGCTCGATCTACTAGCGGATCTGCAGATAGCCGAACACGCACGCGACCAGCTGGGGCTGACGCCGCTCGCGGTGCAACAGAAGACCGAGATCGCCCGCGCGCTCATCCACGACGCCAGGGTCGTCCTCTTCGACGAACCCAACTCGGCGCTGACCGAGGAGGAGTCCGACGAGTTGTTCCGGCGGGTACGGCTGCTGGCTGACAACGGCCACGTCGTCATGCTCGTCTCGCACCGTCTCTCGGAGCTCGCTGACAACGCCGACCGGGTGATCGTGATCGTCGACGGAAAGGTCTCGGCCCGCCTGGCGGGGCCTGACAAGACGAAGGAGCGCATCGCCGAGGAACTCGTCGTGGGGGTGGACACGTCCTCGACGGACCAGCGACGCTCCGATGCGGCGTCACGGGTCTCGAGCGAAGACATCGTCCTGCACCTGCGGGACTGGTCCGTGAAGGGTTCCCCGGTCGACGGTGTCGAGGTCGTTCTGCCGGCCGGTCAGGTCACGGCCTTCGTGGGTGTCGAGGGTTCGGGTGGTCGCGCCCTCGTGCAGTCCCTCGCCGGGATCGCGCCCGCCCGCGGAGACGTGGCCGTCGGTGACACCGATGAGCGGGGCGGCCTCGCCAACGCCGCCTTCGTCGCAGCCAACCGCCAGGATTCCCTGTTCGGCAATCTCAGCGTCGGTGAGAACCTGGTGGTGCGTCTCGGCGACCAGCTAGCCGGCCCACTCGGCTTCCTGAACCGCAGGGCGGCGCGCCGCCTCGCGGAGACCGGCCGGACAGAACTGCTGGTCAAGGCGGCGAGCGTGCGTCAACCCATCGGCGACCTCAGCGGTGGCAACCAGCAGAAGGTCGCCATCGGCTCGGCGATGATGACCAAGCCTCGCCTCCTCGTCCTCGAGGAACCGACACGCGGGGTCGACATCGCCAGCAAGGGTGAGATCTACGCGCAGCTCCACGAGTACGCCGCGCAGGGCAACGCCGTCGCCATGTTCTGCACGGAGGACGTAGAGGTCTTCGAGGCGGCCGACGTCGTCCACGTCGTATCCAAGGGCCATGTCTCGCCGGCCATAGCGGTCAGCGACTTCGCCGACGTGAAGGACCTGGCGGTGGAACTCGCCGGTCGCGAACACCAGTACGAGTAGCCACATCGACACAACGACCAGCCATATCGACAACGGAGGATCCGACAGTGAGAATCGCCAAGGTCGAGGCCATCCCGGTCTCCTATCCGGAGCCGAACGACTTCAACGCTCTACGACACCTCTGTCTGGCGAAGATCACGACCGATGACGGGGCCGTCGGGTGGGGCGAGTCCATCACCCAGTTCACCGAGGCCAACTTCGCCACCAAGGCGATCATCGAAGGCATGGCAGAGGACGTCGTCGGCAAGGATCCCGTCCGCAACGACGAGATCTGGCGGTCACTCAAGGAGCGGTCGTGGTGGTACGGGTACCGCGGCGGAATCGCCTCCTATGCGATCGCCGCCATCGACATGGCGTTGTGGGATCTCAAGGGTCAGGCCCTCGGTGTGAGCGTGTGTGAACTGCTCGGCGGCCCCGTCCACGAACGCCTTCCGGCCATCGCCTCGTCGCACGCCCACCATGCGTCCATCCCGGCCATGGCCGAGGAGGCGACCGAGTGGCTGTCGACCGGCCTTCAGGGGATGAAGGTGGGCTTCGGTAAGCGTGGCGACGCCAACCTCGGCTTCGACCATGACCGCGATGTCGAGTACGTCAAGACGATGCGCGAGACCATCGGCCCCGACAAGATGCTGATGATCGACCTGGGTGTGCGAGTCAAGTGGGACGTGGCGACCGCGGTCAAGCGCGTCCAGGCCTTCGACGAGTACGACATCGACTGGATCGAGGAACCGCTCGGTGCCTGGGATCCCGAGGGATACGCCACCCTCCGGGCGAAGACGAAGACGCTGATCGCCTACGGGGAGCGTGAGTGGACGCTCGACGGATTCGAGGCCGTCCTCGCCACGGGTACCTGCGACGTGGTCGGCGTGGACCCCGGCAAGGCCGAGGGCATCACCGGATTCAAGAAGGTCACCGAGCGGGTCGAGGTCTACCGGCGGCAGGCGAACGCGCACGCCTGGTCCTCGGCGATCTGCAGCGCGGCGAGTCTGGCCATTTCCTTCTCCAGCAGCGCGTGCAAGCTCTTCGAGTTCAAGCCACTCGAGAACCCGATGCAGCACGAGTTGGTCGAGGTCCCCTTCGCCCATCGCGACGGATGGGTGTACCCGCCCGTGGACGCACCCGGGCTGGGAATCTCGATCCGCGAGGAGGTCGTGGACCGCTACCGCAGCGAGAAGGTCCTCGGATGACCGAAGGGGGCACGGTCCGCGCCCCGTCGCGTTGGGACCTGAGGTCGAGCATCGATGGCACCGGTGTCCTCGTCACGGGCGCGACGGGTGGAATCGGAAGCGCCGTCGTCGAGGGTTTCGCCGCGCTCGGCGCGCACGTGGTCGTCGCCGACCTGGACCAGAGTCGCTGCGACGAGGTGGTCGCGGGTCTGCGGGACCCGTCGCACCATCTCGCAGCCGGGGTCGACCTCGCCGATCTCGGTAGCCACGACGGGCTCGTCCAGAGCGCCGTGGACCGCTTCGGCCGTCTCGACACCCTCGTCCATCTCGCCGCGGTCCTGCGTCGCCGGGACTCGATCGATGACGTCACCGAAGAGGACTGGGACGTCCAGTTGGACACCAACCTCAAGGCCGCCTTCTTCCTGAATCGGGCCGTCGCCCGCCAGATGCGGAGCCAGGGCAACGGCGGCAGCATCGTCAACTTCACCTCGCAGGGCTGGTGGACCGGCGGCTTCGGCGGGTCGGTCGTCTACTGCGCGTCGAAGGGCGGGATCGTCTCGATGAGCCGCGGCCTCGCGCGCACGCTCGCCCCGGATCGGATCACCGTCAACAGCATCGCCCCCGGAGCGATCGACACTGCGATGATGCGCGGTGGCCTCACCGAGGACCAGCTCGCGGCACAGATCGCGCCCATCCCGATGGGGCGGATGGGTGAGCCTGACGAAATGGTCGGCGCGGTCCTCTACCTGGCATCGGGTCTGGCGCGTTACGTCACCGGCGCCACCGTCAACGCGACCGGCGGCTGGCTCATGTACTAGGCCCGCGTCGACCCCTTCATCCGCAGCCGAGAAAGGACTTCAGACGTGCAACGTCTACGAATGAACCAGGCCATCGCCGCCGCGATGAGCGCCGAGATGGAAGCCGACGAGTCGGTCATCCTGATGGGAGAGGACGTCGCCGCCGCCGAAGGCGTCTTCAAGACCTCCGAGGGAATGCTGGAGCGTTTCGGAGCGACCCGCGTCCGCGACACGCCCATCTCGGAGATGGGATTCATGGGAGCCGGCGTCGGTGCCGCGATGCGGGGCGTCCGCCCGATCGTCGAGATCATGTTCGTCGAGTTCCTCGGCGTGGCGCTCGACCAACTCGTGACGACGGCCGCCAAGATGCGCTACATGTCCGGAGGGACACTCCACGTTCCGCTCACGGTCCGGGCCTCGATAGGGGCCGGTGCCGGATTCGGCTGCCAGCACTCCCAGACGTGTGAGACCTGGATGGCTGCCACGCCGGGGTTGAAGGTCGCCGTTGCATCGGGACCGCGCACGGCCTACGGCCTGGTGCGCGCCGCCATCCGCGACGACGACCCGGTCGTCGTCCTCGAACCGCGGGTTCTCTACGGCACGCGTGAACAGTTCGATCCGGCCGACACGGGTGTGACGCTCGGCTCCGTCGAGATGGTTCAGCCCGGCGAGGACGTCACGGTCGTCGGGTTGGGTACGACGGTGACGACCGTCCGTGAGGCCGTCGAGGGCGCGGACTGGTCCGCTGAGGTCATCGACCTGTTGACGCTGTATCCGTGGGACGCCACGGCCGTGCGGGCATCGGTGCGAAAGACCGGTCGTCTCGTGGTCGTCGAGGAGACGCCGCGGACCGGCGGCTGGGGGGCCGACATCGTCGCCGACGTCGCCACCCACTGCCACGGTGATCTCGTCGCACCACCGGTGCGGGTCACCGCCCCGGACGCACCCGTCCCGTACGGGAGCCACCTCGAGAAGGAGTACCTGCCCGACGCCGCGGCGGTCCGGGCGCAGATCGATTCGTTGGTCGCCACCGGTGAACCGGTGCCGGCATGGTGGGAGGTCACGGCATGAGCGAGATCACCGGAACGGCCGAGGCGACCCCGGCCGAGCGGAGGGAACTGCTGCGAGGTCGTGACCGGCTCCAGTGGCTGCGGCGGATGCTCGAGATCCGCGCCGTCGAGGAACGGACACTGCAGATGTTCCGGGACGGCCACGTCTCGGGCTCGACCCACACGTGTCAGGGCCAGGAGGCCGTCGCCATCGGCATCGCCGTGGCGGCACGTCCCGGTGACGGGGTCGCCTGCACCTATCGCGGCCACGGGCACGCGCTCGCGCTCGGCGCCACACCGCGTTCGGTGCTCGGCGAGATCGCCGGACGGGTCGTCGGCACGACGGGAGGCGTGGGCGGTTCCATGCACCTCAGTTCGCCCGACGTCGGCCTCCTGCCGACGTTCGCCATCATCGGCGGCGGCATCCCCGTCGCGGTGGGGGTCGGACTGGCAGCACAGATCCAGGGCACCGATGACGTGGGGATCGCCGTGTTCGGGGACGGGGCCGCCAACATCGGCGCCTTCCACGAGGGTCTGAACCTTGCAGGGGTGTGGAAGGTCCCCTGCGTGTTCGTGATCGAGAACAACCTCTACGGCGAGTACTCGCCCCAGCGCCTGACCACCCCGATCGACGACCTCGCGGAACGGGCGGCGTCCTACGCCATCCCGGGCGAGGTGGTCGACGGCCAGGACGTCGGTGCCGTCATCGATTCCATGGACCGTGCCCTCGAGCGGGCACGGTCGGGAGGCGGCCCGACGCTCCTCGAGATGAAGACCTACCGCTACGCCGGCCATTCCCGCTCCGATCAGGGTCTCTACCGGCCCGAGGGTGAGTTGGAGAGGTGGAAGCAGCGTGACCCGATCCGCCTGCTCGCCGACGCCCTCGTTTCCGACGGTGTCCTCGCCGACTCAGCTCTCGAGGAACTCGAGGCCGGGTACTCCGAAGCGATCGACCAGATCGCCGTGGAGGTACTCGACTCACCGATGCCCGAGCGCGGGGAGATCCTGGCGAATGTCTGGGCCTGAGTCGTTGTGACGGTCGTGGTCGACGCGACGGTCGAGATCGCCGACGCTGTCGCTCGCGATCTCGCGGGTGAGTCTCTCCGCGCCCCCGCGCGGCGGGCCGCGTTCGACGCCCTCACGTGCATGGTCGCGGGCGCCGCCCGGGCGCCGGATCGTTGGGCCGCCGTGGAGCCCGGGGCCATCGGACTCATCGGTACCGGCCGTCAAGGCGCCCTGCTCGACGCCATCGGATACAACGCGGCCACCTGCCATCTGCTGGATCGCGACGATCTGCACTGGTCTGCGGTGGTGCACGCGGGCGGGATCGTCTGGCCGGTCGCGTTCGGTGTCGGTGAAGCTGCGGGAGCGACCGTCGGCGAGGTCCTCGATGCAGGTTGTGTGGGCTACCAGGTTGCGGTGCGGATGTCGCGCCTCCTCGGTCCCGGACATCGGCGGTCTTTCCACGCCACCACCACGTGTGGAACGGTCGCGGCGGCCGCTGTGGCCGCCGCACTGTCGGACGGGCCTTCGGCGGACCTCGAAGGAGTCATGCGTGCCGCGTCGTCCATCATCGGTGGGACCCGTCAGGCGCTCGCCGAGCTGTCCGACACGGCCGTCGCCCATCGGGCCCATGCCGCCGTCGCCGGTGTCGTCGCCGCCCGCTTCAGTGGTTCGACTCCGGTCGGGCGCCCCTTGGACGGAGACGTCGGATTCGCGACTGCGACGGGGATCGAACTCGACACCGGGAGTCTCGCAGAGCCCGCCTCGCCCGCCATCGCCGAAACGACCGTGCGCAGCCACCCCGTTTCCGGCTTCACCCACACGATGGTCGACGCGCTCCTGTCACTGCCTCCCGCGGACCCCCGCGAAGTGCGATCGATGCGGGTCGAGGTACCCGAGGCCTTCCTCGGCGCCGACCATCGGGGCGTTCCTACCGGCGTCCGACATGCCAAGTGGCACTTCGCGACGGTCGCCGCGGTGACCGCGACCGGCGCCCTCGCGATCGAGGAGTTCCCGTGGCCTCTCGACGGTGACGTCCGTGACCTCGCGGAGCGGGTGCAGATCGTGGCGACCTCTCCGCCGGTCGGCTCGATCGGGGCCCGGGTCACGGTCGACATGATCGATGGCACCACGCGGATTGTGACCTGCGAGGTACCCCGGGGTCATCCCGATGACCCACTCACCGACGACGAACTCCTGAGACGCTCGGTCGAGTTGGTTGCGTGGCCCGACGAGGCCCGTGCCCGCGCGGTCTTCGACGGCCTCGAACACGTGGACGCGCCCGTCGCGGAGTTCCTCGCCGTCGCCGGCGGGACGGTCTCGTCGCCGTGACCGTCTCCGAGAACCCCGAGAAACATCAACGCCCTGTGCTGGAATCGTTGCCGAAAGGAATGAATGAGTGAACGATCTGACCGTCGAGTCGGTGGAGGTCATCCCGATCCGCGTCGAGTTGGCCCGCCTCTACCAGGGAAGCCACTACCAGATGCCCAACCGGTGCACGATCCTGACCCGGATCCGTACCCGAGGGGGGCTCGTCAGTGAGATCTACAACGCCGACGAGGATCTCCCCCAGGCCGAGATCCTCCAGATCATCCGGGAGGAGTTGACGCCGATCGTCACGGGCATGGACGCGATGGCGACCGAGAAGTGCTGGGACGCGATGAGCGTGATCCTCAAGGACCAGCTGCGGAACCGGTGGCACGCGGTGCAGGCCATCGCGTGTATCGACTCGGCGCTGTGGGACCTCGTCGGCAAGGCCGTCGGCGTCCCCCTCTACCGCCTGTGGGGCGGCTACCGGGACCGGCTCCCGATGATCGGAATCGGGGGCTACTACACGACCGACCCGGCGTCGATAGAGAAGGAGGTCGCCTTCTTCGTCGACGAGGGAATGGTCGGCATGAAGTTCAAGATCGGCAAGCTCACCCCGGCCGAGGACATCGTCCGCCTGCGACGCGCCGTCGACTCGGCGCCCGAGGGGTTCGAGTTCGTGGTGGACGCAAACCAGGCATGGACCGTCGCCGAGGCCGTCGAGTTCGTCCGCCGCGCCGAGGACTTCGTCCAACTCCGGTGGTTCGAGGAGCCGTGCCTGTGGCCCAACGACCACGAGGGACTCCGCGACGTCAGGGCCAAGGCCGGGGTGCCGACGGCCGCCGGTCAGATGGAGTTCACCCACGCCGGGATGCGCCGCCTGATGGAGGCCGCGGCGATCGACGTCTCCAACTACGACGCCTCGTGGGGCGGCGGGCCGACCGAGTGGCGTCGGGTTGCGGCGTTGGCGTACTCCTTCGGGGTGGAGATGGGCCATCACGAGGAGGCGCAGGTCGCCTCCCACCTGCTCGCGTCGATCCCCCACGGGACCTACGTCGAGGCCTTCGACCGTGAGCGTGACCCGATCTTCTGGGAGATGCTCGCCAATCGCCCGGCTCTCGAGGACGGCCAGTTCATCCTTCCTGACGGTCCCGGTTTCGGCTGGGAACTCGATCAGGACTTCATCGAGCACCATCGCGCGGACCGCTAGGTGTAGTGGGCTTCGATCATCACGACCCGGCGTTCGTCGCCGATCCGTACCCGTTCTATGAGCGGGCACGCCGTGAGGGCCCGGTCGTGCGGTCCGAGGCCTACGGGGGCTTCTGGCTCCTGACCCGTCACGGTGACGTTCGCGCAGCGCTGATCGACTGGCACACGTTCTCGTCGGCCCGCCCGAACGCCACGGCGATCCCCTCGACGCACGATCGCACGGAGCCGGATCTGCCGATCGAACTCGACCCGCCGGCCCATACGGCCTACCGGGCACTCGTCAGTCCCGTCTTCCGGCGTCGTCGGATCGAGGACCTCAGGCCGGTTCTCCGGCGCCACGCCACCGCACTCTGTGAGGAGATGTGTGCAAAAGGGAGCGTCGACCTCGTGACCGACTTCGCGCAGCCGATGTCGGTGGCCAGCCTCGCAGCGTTCATGGACCTGCCCGACGAGGACCGTGACCGTTGGGTCGCATGGGTGACGGCGATGTTCGACGTGACAGGCGATCGTGATGTCGTCGCGAGGGCCACCGGGGAGTACTACGCGTACATCGACGACCTCGTGGCGGAGCGGGCGGCATCACCCCGGGAGGACTTCATCACGATGCTGTTGGATTCCGAGATCGACGGCGTGCCACTCAGTCACGACGATGTCCGCTCGTTCTGTCGGATCCTTCTGATCGCCGGCCACGAGACCACCGCGAGTGCCATGGCGCAGACCCTCGCCCTCGTCGGTTCCCGGCCGGGTCTCCTCGACGAACTGCGCGGCCTGGAACCCGAGAGTTTCGACGTCGCTGTGGAGGAGTTCCTGCGGCTCGCTGCTCCGGTGCAGCTGCTCGCCCGTGACGCGACCCGTGATGTCGAGATGGCGGGCTGCCCGATCCCGGCGGGCGCGGCGGTGGCGATGGGGTACGGGTCCGCCAATCGGGACCCCGAGGTCTTCGAACAGCCCGACGAATGTCGCCTCGACCGTTCCCCGAACCCGCACCTGACGTTCGGCGCGGGACCTCACCTCTGCCTGGGTGCTCATCTGGCCCGACTCGAGCTCACCGTGATGCTCGAGGTGCTCGTGGCGAGCGTCGGCTCGCTGACCGTCGACCCGGGCGAGATCAGCTGGAAGCCCCGCGGTGACAACCGCAGTCCGGCGTCTGTTCCCGCGACGGTTTCGGTGCGGTGACCGACTCCTCGACGTGGCGGCCGTGCCGCCCGCCGCCGAACTCTCAGCGGGCCATGAATCCGCCGTCCACGGGCAAGACGATGCCGTGGACGTAGCGGGCGGCATCTGATGCGAGAAACACCGCGGGATCAGCCATGTCAGCGGGCTCGCCCCATCGACCTGACGGGATCCGGCCCAGGATCTCGGCGCTGCGAACCTCGTCCTCCCAGATGTGGCGGTTCAGTTCGGTGCGGATGTACCCCGGCGCGATCGCGTTGACGTTCACTCCGCGCCCCGCCCACTCGTTGGAGAGGGCCTTGGTGAGTTGGGCCACGCCACCCTTGCTGGCGGTGTAGGCGGGAACGTTCACTCCCCCGAAGAAGAAGTACATCGACGCGATGTTGATGATCTTTCCCGAGCCCCGCTCGACCATGTGGGTCCCGGCCAGGCGACACAGCGTGAAGACCGAGGTGAGATTGACCTCGAGAGTGCGGTCCCACGCCTCGAGGTCGTGGTCGATCGTGGGGCTGGCGACGGCTGTGCCGTGGCAGTTGACGAGGATGTCGAGGTGGCCGAGGCGGTGCAGCGTCTCCGTGAACATCTCGTCGAGGTCGGCGCGATCGGCCACGTCGCAGCTGATGGCGCTGGCCGACGCCCCGCTCGCGCTGATCTCAGCCGCTGCGCTGGCCGCAGCCTCGGAGCGACCGACGAGGACGAGTTCCGCACCGGCCCGGGCGAAGCCCTCGGCGATTCCCCGGCCGATGCCACCACCGCCTCCGGTGATGAGGGCTGTCTTTCCTTCAAGAACACCTTGGGACATCGGGTCTCCTTTCGAAGGCTCCGGCACTCGGAACCCATGTATTGCGCAACGTGCGTCGAGTGCCCTTCAACGAGGCGGCCACTCCGTCCAGCGGTCGCCAACTCGCCGAGCCGTCGCCGGAACGCCGAGGCGCTGTGCAATCTCCGCGGGCATCTCTCGACGCGGAGTCACACGGCGGTGATTCCTCCGTCGACATGACAGAAGGAGCCCGTCACATACGACGCCTCGTCAGATGCAAGGAACGCCACAGCTGCGGACACCTCCCAGGCAGTGCCCGGTCGACCGAGGGGTATGGTCGCCACGAGCGCGTCGCGAGCTTCGTCATCGTTCATTATGAACGCCGTCGATGCCGTATCGGTGAACCCGGGAACGACGCAGTTCACTCGTATTCCGAGTGGCGCGTAGTCCGCAGCGAGCACGCGCATCAGGCCGTGGACGCCGCCCTTGCTGGCGCTGTACGCGTCGAAGGTCGGCGAGACCCCGAGCATCCCTGTCGGGGACCCTGTGAGGATGACCGATCCGGAACCGTTCTCCACCATCACCGCGAGGGCGTGCTTGGCGAGGTGGAAGGCGCCGCTCAGATTCACGGCGATTGTCTTGTTCCAGACCTCGGATTCGAGTTGATGAGCCGGCGCATCCTGTCCGTTGAGGAAGACCGCTGCGTTGATGACAGCGATGTCGAGCCCCCCCCACTCCGACCGGACATGGTCCACCGCGAGCCTGACCGACTCCTCGTCGGTAACGTCCACCACAGACGTGTGAACGCGCACGGGCATCGCGCTGAGTTCACCGGCGAGGTCCTCCAAACCCGTCGCGTCGACGTCGATCCCGACGACATCGGCTCCGCACGTCGCCAGACGAACGGCAGCGGCTCGTCCGATCCCCGACGCTGCCCCGCTCACCATCGCTCGCTTGCCTGTCAGATCGATCACTTCCAGCTCCCTTGCATTGTTGAGTTCGGCTCTCTGGCCCAGGCGGTCACAACCGCTGAGCAACGCTGTGACGGGGCCTCGGTGGCTGCTGAGTCGGCTTCCACGACGCGCCCGCATTCGACTCGCCGCACGTCGGTCACCACGCAGTTGCCTTCCCGGTCGACGACATCATCGAGATCCCTGCTGATCTGCGGGTCGCTCCGCGTTCAGTCCTTCCTGGCCGCCCCCGTTCATGATGGCGAGGAGTTCCGGCTTGGAGGTGTCCTTTGACGCAACCGTGGCGACAACCACTCCGCGGCGGAAAACGGCGACGCGGTGCGACATGCCGAGAACTTCTGCAAGGTCGCTCGAGCGGAAGAGAACAGTGCCTCCCTGTTCGGCGAGGCTGGCAATGATCTGATGGATCTCATACTTTCCACCGACGTCGACGCCACGAGTCGGATCATCCAAGAGGAAGACCTCGGGTTCAGCCTCCAGCCACTTCGCGAGGACGACCTTCTGTTGATTCCCCCCCGAGAGCCCGGACACGGGCTGAACAACGGACTCGTACTTGACCATGAGAGACGAGGCTCGAGCATCAGCCGCCATGTTCGATCGACGACGGCTGATGAAGGTCGGGGTAGAGGAGGTGGCGCCGCGAGTCACATGCAAGATGTTCTCGGTCATCGATCGCTGGAGCATGAGCCCGTGCGTCTTGCGGTCTGCGGGGACCAGACTCACCCCGCGCCGCACAGCATCGCCGGGCGATCGAGGCGCCTTTCCACCGTCGTGCATCACGATCGCCCCGCTCTTCGTCCGGACCACCCCGAACAGGGTGGCGAGCAGGGTCGACACACCGGCACCGTCCAGTCCGACGAGGCCGATGATCTCGGAACGGCGGACTTCGAGGTCGACTCCGCGCACCGTCTCTCGCACGCGCAGACCAGCCAGGGTCAGCGCGGGCGGCGCGCCGTCCGGAGGAGCTGGCGGTAGAGGTGGAAAGTTCTGGCCCTGGGCCGAGCCGGTCATCGCGAGAACGACCTCTCCGAGGCTCAGGTCCGCAATCGAGGCCGTCAGTACGTTCTTTCCGGAGCGGACCACAGAGACCCGATCGCACAGATCGAACACCTCTTCGAGGCGATGCGACACGTAGAGGATCGCTGTGCCCCGCTCCCGCAGGTCCCGCAGGATCCCGAACAGGACGGCTGTCTCTTCTTCACTCAATGCTGAGTTCGGCTCATCCAGAATCAAGACTCTCGGATTCCGCAGGAGAACACGAGCGAGCTCGACCAGTTGCTGTTTGCCGAGTGGAAGAGTCGCGAGCCGGTCACGCAGATGATCAGTGAGCCCGAAGACCTCCGCTACGTCCCTGACGCTCTCGCGCATCGCCGCTGGCGAGATCAGACCGAAACGTGTCTTCTCCTGACCCACCATGAGATTCGCCAGGACGGACCGGTCCGGAAAGAGACTCAGCTCCTGGTGGACGATTCCAATACCGGCCGACTCCGCCATCCTGGTGTCCCTGATCTCGACCTCCACGCCATCGAGCGCGATGGAACCGGAGGTCAGCCGTTCGGCGCCGGCGAGGATCTTCATGAGAGTCGACTTGCCTGCACCGTTCTCACCCAATATGGCGTGAATCTCCCCGGCTACGACCTCGAGCGACAAGCCGCGCAAGGCCTGCACGCCGCCATAGCGCTTCTTCAGGTCCGTAGCGACCAGGACCGCAGCCGGGGAGTTCACGACAGTTCTACTTCTACTGGGCTTCGTTCTCGATCGGTTCGATCAGATCGCTCCAAGTCGGGATCACGTTGTCAACGAGAGTCTGGTAGAACTCCCGCGTCTGTTCAGGTGAGCCTGCCAGCTCTTGGACCTCGCTGAACGACAGGGACGGCAGACCGTAAGGCTCGATCGAACCGTCGATCGTGAGGACCTGCGTCCCGGCATCGACGAACCCCTGCTCGAGGGGAGTCCCATTGCGCAGGTTGTCGACGAGCATGAATACAGGCAGGTATCCCTGCATGAAGGGCGTCTGCCCAACGGACGCGAACGCTCGACCTGCTTCGATCTCTGCGAGGTTCTCTGCAGTCAGGTCGTAGCCCGCGCCGATGAACTCGGAATCCGGGTTGGCGGCCTTGAGCTGGCCGAGACTCGCGACATCGGGAGCACACAGCCCCACGAGCGCCTTCGCGTCGGGATTCGCTGCCAGTAGCGCCTCCCACGCCGCGTAGTTCTCCGTGACTTCGACCTTCACGTCGAAGGGTCCGAGCACCTCGAGTCCAGGTGCTGCCCGGAGCGCCTCCTCGACACCAGCTGCTCGATTCTCGAGGACTGGAAAGCCCGGGAAACAGTTTCCGATGATCGCGGTGCCAGTTGCCTCGGCACCGCCCAGCTCCTCGAGCACCAGACCGCCGAGAATGCGGCCCGATTCCACTGACCGCTCCCCGACGTAGGGCGCCTCGACCGAGGTGTCCAGAAGGTTGAAGGTGACCACGGGGGTCCCACCGTCGATGATCTCGTTGACGCCGAACGCGATCGACGACCCCGGGACCGACATGGCGAGACCGTCGGCGCCGGCCGCGACAAGGTTCTGCGCCGCGACCAGTTGAGCATCGGCATCGCCGCCCGCAGGCCCGGTCACCTCGAGGTTGACCCCCAGGTCGCTCGCGGCGGCTTCAGCGCCGTCGATGATCTGCTGGATGAACGGATTGCCGATCACGTGGGTGACGAACGCAATGGTGAGATCGTCAGACGGTTCGTCCGTGCCGTCTCCGTCACCCGCGCCGTTTCCGTCGTCAGCGCCGTCAGACGGTTCATCAGCGCCGTCCCCGTCACCCGCACCGTCAGACGGTTCGTCTGCACCGTCTGCGGCCCCACTGTCGTCGTCGTCATCTCCGCACGCCGCAGCGAACATTGCGAAGACGAGGAACAGCGCGACTATGCCCCGCCACCTCTTGGAACTGTTTCTGTTGGTCATGCACCTTCTACTTTCTCTTGGCGAGCGCTGGTCCCGGCTCTCCTCCTGAAGCGCCTGACCTCAGAATCCGTCTCGGTACTGGACGGCCGAGCGGGCTCGGCGTACTCGAAGGACCCGGTCGATGCCGACCGCCACCAGGATTACCGTTCCTGTGACGAACGCACTCCACGTCGCTTCGACGCCCAAAAAGATGATTCCGCTGTTGATAACAGCGATGATCAGGACGCCGAGCAGTGCGCCGACGACGGTTCCGGAGCCTCCGGACAGTGGTGTGCCACCGATGATCGTCGCCGCCACGACAATGAGGAGAAACTCACTTCCCGTGTTCGGGTCGACTGCGCCGCGGAAGCCGACGAACAGCGCAGCGGAGAACCCTGCAAGAGCACCCACCATCGCAGTGACCAGAACCGTTATCCGACGTATCGGTAGTCCAGCGAGCATGGCGGCCTCGGGGTTGCTGCCCACCGCCAGTACGCGGTAGCCGAACCGAGTGTGATGGAGGAGCACCTGTAGTGCCACCGCGGTGGTGACGAGCGCCATGAGCACGAACGGGATCTCCCCGAAGAGCTTGTAGCGGACGAGGTCGAAGTACGCACCCTCCCTCGTCTCAGGGGAGGGGACCACCGCAGCTGAGTCGTTGACGACGAGCGACAAGCCCTGGAACACCGAGAATGTTCCGAGGGTCACGATGAGGACAGGTACGCCCATCAGAACCGACAGCATCCCGTTTGCGGCTCCGAGCACAGCGCCGAAGAGGATCGACGCAAGCGCGGCAACGAAGGGATTCAGGCCCGAGACGATCAGTTGAGCGCAGACGACAGCGGAGAAGTTGAATGCCCAGCCAACCGAAAGGTCGATCTCCCGTATCGCAAGTAGGAAGACCATCCCCAACGCGAGCATGCCCCAGAACGCGCTACTGGTGGCGAGGTTGATGAGGTTGTCGGACCTGATGAAGAGCGGCCGCCGCCAGCCGATGAACGCGGTGAGGGCAACCAGCGCCACTGCTACGCCGATCTCCTCAGGGAGCCGACTTGCCAGACGGCGCATCGACTCGACGCGAGCGAGCGGCACCGGCCGGCGAGTGGAGCCCCCGCTTTCGCCGAAGTCGGTCACCGGCAGTTCAACCTCTTCAGGTGTTCGGGATTGATTCCGGCAACGTTACCATTCACGACCTGGTAGTCAAGGAAGACGTGCGGCGGTCAGAAACCGTCCCTCGCCGCGCGAGGCGCCGGTGGTCGACCGCGCAACCCTGCTGGTGACATCGATCACGCGAGTGCGCCCCGGAACAGTGGCCTGCCTTCGACGCCGGCGTCGATGCGCGTGAGGCGGCCGCCCATGAAGGCTCCGGGCGGGATGTGGTCTATGTCACCGAAGTCCGTGATGTAGAGGTCGGTTCCCTTGAAAACGCAGTTGAGCGGGACTCCCCCGCACGCGACCTGCTTCAGCAGCGTGCCATCGGGTGCAAGCACATCGATGACGGCTCCCATGAAGGTCGTCACCCAGAGGTTGCCGTTCACGTCGATCTTCAGGCCGTCGGGAACGTGCCCTTCGGGCAGACGGCACAGCAGTTCGGATGGCTCGCCCGGTCGCTTCCGGTAGACACCACTCTCATAGGACTCGACCCAGATGATCGAACCGTCCGGCTCCGCTGTGATGCCGTTCGGATACGCCTCCGGGATTTCCTCGAGAAGCTCACCCTCCCCGTCGGGCGCGACCGCGAAGACACGACCGATCCCGCGGTCTTCGGGCGTGTAGTCAGGGGGATCGGTGAAGTACAGACGGCCGTCGGGCCCCCAGGTGAGATCGTTCGGGGCCTGCAGCGGGATACCGGCGACCTCGCTGACGACGATCTCGCACCGCCCGTCGGGCCAGCCGCGTTGAATCGAGGGAACAGACATCACGTCCGCCTTCCACTCGCCGACGGTCCCGCCGTTCTGGGTGATGTAGACAGCGCCGTCGGACCCGAGCATGCACGCGTTCGGGCCTCCGTCGCAGATCACGTAGTCCTCGACACCGGTGTCCTCGCCCCAGACCAGGATCTTCCCGGTATAGGTCTCGACCATGACGATCCGACCGTCGGGCAGCACGTCGGGACCCTCCGGATGTCCGATCCCTGTTGCGAGTGTGGTGACCGTCGTGTCCATCTGAGCACCCCCATGCTCCGGCAACGTTGCAGGTAACGATACCAACGCCAACAGAACGGCGCAGGAGAAGCGCGGTTTGATGCCCTAGGTCGACGAGGGAGGGTTGGCCGACGAACCTCGGGGGACGTAGTCGGTCGGGAGCACGACCTGGCGTGCTCCTTCTCCACCGACGACCATCTCCAGAAGGAGTTCGCCGGCCATCCGGCCGATGAGGGCCGCGTCACGCCGCACGACACTGATGGGCGGATCGACGAAGCTCATGAAGTCGATCTCGTCGCATGACACGAGCGAGTAGTCGCGTCCGAGGGCCAGGCCCAGCTCCCGACACGCTGCGAGAACCCCGGCCGTGCCCTGAACCCCGGCGGAGACGACCGCTGTGGGGCGATCACGTTGCGCCATGAGCCCCAGTGTCTCGGCATGACCGAACTCCCGGGCGTAGGACCCGAGCCGGACGAGATGATCGTCTTCTTCCAGCCCCCGCTTCCGGAACGCCTCCTGGTAGCCGGCCAGGCGCTCACGGGTCGCACGGATGTCGCGGGGGCCACTGATGAACGCGACGCGGCGGTGACCCAGCTCGAGTAGGTGGTCCGTCGCCGCGAGAACGCCGGACCGGTGGTCACAGAAGACCGCGCCGGCGTCGGCGTGGGGGATGTCGCGATCGATGAGGACGATGGGGATCTCCAGTTCCTCCACGGTCCTGCGCAGGTCCTCGCGGGACTCGGACTGCAGGGACAGCAACATCCCGTCGACACGGCGCTGGTCGAGAATCCGCACGTTGCGGACGTCGAGATCGGGATCGCCCTCGGAGTTGGCCAGGATCAGAGCGTGCCCGGCATCACGCAGGGTCGTCTCGGCCCCCTTCACGATGTCGGCGAAGATCGGGTTCGACAGGTCGCGCAGGACGAAGCCGATGGTGCGGGTGAAACCTCCGCGCAGGCTCTGGGCGAGGAAGTCGGGCTGATAGCCGAGTTCCCGGGCGGCCTCCATGACCCGATCACGCATGGCGTCGCTGACGTCGGGATGGTCGTTGAGAACGCGCGAAACCGTCGAAGGGGAGACGTCGAGATGACTCGCGACGTCCTTGATGTTCACACTCGGTCCCGAGCGCCTACGACTTCTCATCGTCCCTCCGATCGGCGACCTGCGGCGTCAGGTGATGTCGCCGGCGCGGAATCTCGGCCACGTGGCGGCAGGTGACCCTACCCGTGACGCGATCGGGCCCCGTCGACCCGGAGTTGGACCCCGGAGCTCCCGTTCTGGTTGTCACCACGATGGTAACATTGCCGGAATCGTTGCCGAAAGCCCCTCGCCATGATCTCCGTTCGTGGGAGGCGAGGGCAGGGGGTGCACAGAAATGGCTGGAGAGTTCTCGGACCGGGTCGCCGTGGTCACCGGCGGGGCGAGGGGGATCGGGGACGCCGTCGTTCGGGCGTTGTCCGAACAGGGCGCCCGCGTCGTCTCGATCGACCTGATCGCGCCGGACGAAGGTCGCGAAGGCGTGCGCTACCTGTCCGGCGACGTCGCCGACCGGGGCGCCATGGACGCCGTGTTCGCTGACATCGGCGCCGTCGAGGGCACCGTCGACATCCTCGTCAACAACGCCGGCCTGCAGGCGGTCGGACGCACCCGCGACTTCGACCCGGCAACCTGGCAGAAGGTGCTCGACGTCCATCTCGGAGGAACGTTCAACTGCAGCGCCCTCGCACTCGGATTCATGGAAGACCAGGGGCGGGGTGCGATCGTCTCCATCTCATCAGCAGCTGCGATCGTCGGCGTGCCGGGACGCGGCCCCTACACCGCGGCCAAGGGTGCCATCAGCGCCTTCACGCGGGAGCTCGCCGTCGAGGTCGCCGAGCAGGGGATCCGGGTGAACGCCGTGGCGCCCGGATCCACACTGACGAAGCTCGTCCAGCAGGGCTTCGACGACGGGTCGACGAGCGTGGAGTGGATCACCGACGAGATCCCGATGCGCCGGCTGGCCGACGTCGATGAGATCGCCCGAGTCGTACGTTTCCTGGCCGGTGACGAGGCGTCCTACATCACCGGCCAGACGATCGTCGTCGACGGTGGTTGGACCGTCCAGGGAATGCGCCACCGACCTGACTGGCTCTGAACCGAGTCGCGGTGGTCGCGCCGGGCGCCAGTCCGGCGCGCGGGGTTCCTAGCCGTTCGGACGCAGGACGGACCGCAACACCCGGCCCGCCGTCAGATCGGCCAGGGCGTCGTTGGCCTCGTCGAGTGGCCTCTGTACCGAGGTCAGGTGGTCGCTGCGCAACAGGCCCCGACGATGGAGGTCGAGTACCTCGCGGATGTCATCGGGCACGAACCCCCGCGACCCGTGGATGGACGCCTCGCGCCAGATGAGGTCGACCGACCGGGTGGCGAAGGTGTCGGTGCTGGCACCGATCAGCAGAACCTTGCCGCCGATCCCCACCGTCGCCACGGCCTGCTCGTCGACCGTCGCCGAACCCACCGTCTGGACCACGAACTCGGGCCCGCGCGGCCCGCAGACGGAGCGCACGGCTTCCACGACGTTCTCGTCGGCGCGGATCGTCTCGCTCGCCCCGAGTTCCCAGGCCAACTCCAACTTCTCCTCGGAGCGACTCACCGCGATCACGTGACATCCGAGGTGTGCGGCGATCTGCACGGCGTTGGAGCCGATTCCACCCACGCCGAACACCACGACCGTGGCGCCGGCCTCCACGCGACCGACCCTCACCAGCGCGTGGTACGGCGTGGCGACCGCGTCGGTCAGAACGGCCACGGCAGCGAGATCGTCACCGGGTTGGACCGGAATGGCGTTGCGCGCCGGGATGAGGACCTCGGTGGCGAATGCTCCATCGAACTCGACGCCCATCCGACGCACGGACAGGCACATGTTCACCCGTCCCATCTCACACATCTCACATGTCCCGCAGTGCTCGATGTAGTAGATCGCGACCGGGTCCCCGGTAGCGAGGTTCTCGACGTCGGGACCGACCCGCGCGATCGTTCCCGCTGCTTCGTGCCCCGGGACGATGGGCATGGTGGAGTCGAACCCGCCCTTCTGCAGGAAGGTGTCGCTGCCGCAGACGCCACATGCGACCACGTCGACGACGACCTGACCCGGCCCCGGTTCGACGGGGTCCCGCTCCACGAACTCCAGCGGTGCCCCATAGCGGTTGAGTACTGCGGCTCTCATCGTGACCTCAGCCGGTGCCGGGCAGGCCCAGGGCGCCGGCGTCGGGTAGATCCCCCGCGTCGAAGTTCGACGAACCGAACTTGTCGGGCTTGGTCCGACCGACCCGTACGTAGACCTCCTCGGGCACCGTCGTGGGATCCTTGTACATCGTCCACTGGCACTTCTGTCGCACGGCGGGGTCCCTGTCGGTGTCGGGGTACACGGGCGGGTCGATGACCCGCACCGGGTAGCCGAAACGGTCGATCGGGATCTCCTCCATCAACACGATGCAGTGCGCGCAGTACAGGCACACGCCCTTCGTGTAGTGGTTCCAGGAGGCCTCCTCCTTGGAGACCCCCCAGTTGTAGGGCGCCTCCATGCGGGCGGGCGTGTTCTCGATCCAGTCGCCACGGATGGTGCGGCCGCCGGATCCACACGGGTCGAAGCGCACCACGAAGCGGTCGTCCTCCTCGATCAGTTCGAAGTCGCCGGTGCGTTCCGGTCCGACCAGATGGCCCCGCATGGCCTCGCACGCCACGAGCATCAACGTCTCGAGGCCCTCGTCCCACGGGTGCTGATCGATGTCGAACTTTCCGTAGCGCCACGCGAACAGCGGAATGAGAACCCGCTGGTACATGTCCGCGATCCCCTGACCCCCGTAGTGCTCCTGGATGGCCGACATGAGCCCGTAGGTGTGGTCGACGTCGCGGTCGTGGGTCTGGCGCCACGTCTCCTTCATCGTCGCGAGCGCCTCGAGGCCCTCGTCGCGCTGCTGGCGGTAGATCGCTGCGAGGAGGTCGCGCTGGCGGGCCCTGTAGTCGTCCCAGTGACGGTGGGCGTTCCACGCCCGTCCGTCGGGGAGGGTCAGCTTGGACTGCACGTCCGCATCGATCGCAGCCACCTCGTCGGCCGGTGTTCCGCTGTCGCGCAGGAAGCCCCGCAGATCGTTGATCCACTGCCGGTAGAGGCTGAAGCAGACCTGCGCCTCGTCGGTGAAGTAGTCGGCGAGGTCCGCGGCGAAGTCCCAGTCGCCGTTCTCGATGGCCTCGGCGATCTTGCGGTATGTCGAGATCTTCTGGTCTTCCCATGAGCCGAGGCGGACCCTTCGCCCGAGGACCTCGGAGAATTCGATCGTCGTCTCTGCGTTCGATGTGTTCACTTATCCTCCAGGAAACGTTTCCAACCAGAATGCCGCTGGTCAGCGCGAAGCGCAAGCGCTCGCACAGCCAGATCCATTCGCGTTGACAGGAAAGGACGTGACACCTACCGTGATCGCATAGTGCTGGGAACGATTCCAGGTTGGTGTCGGTATGTCGAAGGTAACGCCCGAGGACTTGTACTCCGAGAGCTTCAACGCGGATCCGTTCCCACCGTGGGAGCGCCTGCGACACGAACAGCCGCTCTTCCGTGACACCGTGGCCGAGTGCTGGTTACTGACACGCTACGACGATGTGGCTGCGGTGCTGCAGGACCACGAGACCTACTCCACGAGACCGTACGAGCGCATGTTCACGCAGGTGATCGGGCCGACGATGGTCCAGATGGACGGCGAGGACCACGACGTGCGTCGCAAGATCATTGCGCCGGCGCTCATGGGGCGCCAACTGGACGAGAACTACGTTCCACTGATCGAGGAAGTGGTCGGAGGCCTTTTCGACGGTCTCCCACGCGAGGGCTCGGTGGATCTCGTCGCCAATGTCACCTGGCCGCTCCCGGTCAAGGTCATCGCTACGATCCTGGGGCTGGAAGAGGAACTTCATCCCTACCTCGGCGACCTGGCATCCGTGGTCGTCGAGGCCCTGGCGGGGGAGGAGCCGGCGCTCTCGAAGGGTGTCGCCGCTCACACCGAGTTCTCCCAGCGCATCGACGAGCTCATCACCGAGCGGGAAGCCGTTCGCGAGAAGGACCTCATCAGTGCAATCGCTCATGGAAGGACTGAAGACGGCGAACGGCTGTCGAGACAGGAGATTGCGTCGTTCATCAGCCTCCTGCTCGTCGCCGGTGGCGAGACGACGGACAGGGCCATCGCCAACTTCTGGTGGGTTCTGCTCCAGCATCCGCCGGTCTGGGAGTCGCTGCGTGACGATCCGTCCCGGCTCGATGCTGCGTTCACCGAGTTCATGCGGCGCGACGGCGTGGTTGTGTACGAGGATCGTGAGGTGACCACGGACGTCGAGTGGCATGGCCAACTGATCCGTGAAGGCGAGATCGTCCGTGTCGGACTGATGTCGGCCAACAACGACGAGACGGTCTTCGAAGACCCACGTCTCTTCGATCTCGCCCGTTCCGACCTGAACCTCGAGGGTGAGCGCCGTGCCGGTGGACGAACGGGTGGCCGGGCGCATCACCTCGGGTTCGGTCTGGGCAAGCACTTCTGCATCGGGTACCGACTCGCCCGGGCGGAGGTCGTGATCGCAACCCGCGAGCTGCTCGACCGAATGCCGCGTGTCCGGGTGCCCGAGGACACAGCCCCGTCCCTCAGGGTCGACTGGTTTCATCGGCACCTCGATCGCCTGGTGGTCGAACGTGCATAGCCATTGCCGATCGGCATGCAACGGCCGAAATGCCGGTCGGCGGCCCGGACCTACCGGCGTTCCCCGGTGAGGGGCAGCGCGAGTCCCGCCCGGCCCGTCAACGCCCGAGTCGCGGTCGTCCTCCCGTACTGGGACTTCTGGGAGGCCAGCGTCGGTCCCGAGTTCCGGGCCGAACGCGAACGGCTGCTCGAGCGGGTCGTCGATCGCGTCGGTGCTGTGGGTGTCGACGTCGTCTGGAGCGGGATGGTGGCAGGCCCCGACGAGGCCTCGGCGGCGGCGGATGAGGTTGTCGGGGTGGACCCCGAGGCCATTCTCGTGGCCGTGTCGATGGCCGTTCCGCCGACCCACTCGACCGAACTCCTCGACCGTGTCGACGTCCCTGTGGTCGTGTGGGCGGTACAGAACGCCGAGACCGTCGACGACGACTTCGACGCAGGGTCGATCACGAGCCTCGGATCGACGGTCGGGACGCCGATGCTGACGAGCGTCCTGCGTCGTCGTGGCCGCCACCACGATCTCCATGTCTCGTCGCTGTCGGACCCGGCCGGAGCGGGCGCCGTCGCCGAATTCCTCGCCGGGGCGGCCACCGCGACCCGCCTCGCCCGGGCGCGACTGGCCCGGGTCGGATCTCCGATGGCCGGCTACGACTGCGTGGACGCACCGGATGCGGATCTCGAGGCGTCACTCGGATTGACCGTCGTGTCCGTCGCCCCGGTGGAGATCCGCCGCCGCTACGAGGCCGTGACCGACGTCGAGACGCAGGAACGTCTCGCCGCGGTCCGAACCGGCTTCCGTGTCGAGGAGGGCGACGACGACGGCCTCGAGCGGTCGGTCCGCCTCGCCGCAGCGATGTCCTCGCTCGACGACGATGAACACATCGCACTCGGGGCGATGAACTGTCACGTGCCCGAGATCCGCTTCGGCGACGAACCAGGTATCACCCCGTGTTTCGGCCTCGGCTCGGAGACGTCGAGAGGCATCCCGTGGACCTGCACCGGTGATGTCCTCACCGCGATCGCGATGTTCGTCGCCCGATCGCTCGGCGGCGCCGCCCTGTACCACGAGATCGAGGCGATCGATTTCGAGACCGACGAGGTCGCGCTGGCGAACTCCGGTGAGCACGATCTCGGCTGGTGTCCCGCCGGGGTGACTCCCTCGCTCGGCCCCAATGCCTGGTACTCGCGTGACCCCCGGACCGGCGTGTGCGTCCGATTCGAACTGCCCACGGGGCCGGCGTCACTGGTCGGGTTCGTCGTCGCCCCCGATGACCCCGGTGGCCTACGACTCGTGGTGGCGGAGGGCGAGATCACCGGCCGCGAGCTGCCCCGGAGCCCGACCGTCGGGGGACTCTTCCGCTTCGCGTCGGCGCCGGCCACCGACGCGTGGCGCCGGTGGGCCTCGGCCGGCGTCAACCACCACAGCGCCGCCGCTCCGGGCCACCTCGCACGTGCCGTCGCCGCGACCGCCGGGCATCTGGGGATCGGCTTCGTCGAGGTCTGAGGGGTGCCTGGCGCCGCTACGGCCGCGACCCGCCGTCAGGCCGTGCGGAGCTCGATGCCGAGTAGGCGGGTGACCGTCTCGAGTTCGGGTCGTCGATGGCCGGGAAGAACGGCCGCATGGTGCGTCGCGCCGGCCTCACACCAGCGCGTGTAGGCATCCTCCACCGGTCCGGATGCAAATCGGAACATCCCGTTGGGGCCCTCCATCGTCGGGTGGCGGGAGTCGAGAACCTCGCCCTCGGCGGCGACGAGGACCCACCCGCCGGGGGTGGGGGCGGGGGAGAGGCTGGTGAGGGTCGCCGGCCCCCGGGCGAGTTCGAAGACGGAGGCGACACCGGCACCGTGCTCGCCGGCGTAGTGGTCCTCTGGAAGGTGCGTGACGCCGGTTCGTGGTTCGCGGCTGGCGAAGTCCCCCTCGCCGCCGTTGGCGACCATGATCCAGTTTCCCTTGAGATCGGCCTGGTAGAGCTCGCAGTAGAGCGCGGAGCCCGTCAACGCCTTGCCGAGGACGAGGACGATGGCCGTCGGGATGTCCCCGGTGCAGGCAAAGGGGCGCCCCGCCTCGGAGAGGCGCGAGACGCCGAGGCAGGCGGTGATGCCCACCTCGGGGTTGCGGCGGAACAGCGGCCCGTGGCAGTTGACCGCGCCCCCGCATGCGTCGTGGCCGTCGACGAGACGCTCGAGCGTCACGGCGAGACGGCTCGACCTCTCCAGCGTCTCGTCGGAGACCGCCGAAGCGTCGCCCCGGCGACGGACGTCATCGGCGGTGGCCTCCACCTCGTCGTCGCCGACGGACGCGAACTCCGAGTTGAGCGCGTCGATCGACACGGGGACGGTCCGGACCCCGAGGGCCTCGAGCTCGGCGTGGGAGGCCATCACGTCGTCGTAGCCCCCGATGGGGTCGCCGATGCACAGGAGGGGACGACGTCGGATCGCGGCCACGGCTGCGGACGACCGCAGCGCGGTGTCGAGTTCCTGTCGGAATCCGTCATCGTCGAGCGCACCGACGACGGAGGTGAAGGGCCGTCCGTGGCGGACCAGGACGTTCGTCAACATCACCAGGCCGACCGGGAGACTCCGGGCGGTAGCGGTCTCGGTGTCGTAGTCGTCGGGGACCGTCGCGGACTCCTGGGCACCGACCGCGATCACCGGTACGTCTACGGCCGCGATGGTGGTCCATGCCCAGCCGGGCGGCGCCGCCATGGTCGGAGCGAACACGATGACGTCCACACGTTCCCGGGCAAAAAGTTCTCCGGCGGCGGACGCACTCTCCGCATCGTCGACCAGACCGGGGTCGACGACGTCGCCGTGCGCTGCGAGCAGGTCGTGCATCGTGGAGCGGTAGGCGTCTCGGGTCGACCGGAACCCACCGGGCATGGCCTCGTCGAACAGCCCGAAGTAGACGGGAAGGTGACCGATTCTGAGATTTCTCACGGGCGCAGGACTCTCGCGGGTAGACGACTGGAATCGATTCTGGCACAGTCAGGGACATGTTGAGCGCAGGAGTCGCCCGAGTCGACATCACCCCGCCACTGCCGATCGACCTGGTCGGGTACTCACGCCGGGCGGCACCCGCGACCGGGGTCCGGCGCCCGCTTACCGCGACAGCGCTCGTGTTCGGGTCCGACGAGACGCGTGCGGCCATCGTGGCCATCGACGTGCCCTTCCTCGTGCCGGCCGACGCCGACCGGATCCGAGCCGACATCGGGCGCGAGATCGCTGCTCCGGCCGAGAACGTGATGCTGAGCGTCTCGCACACCCACGCCGGGCCGACGACCCACGCCACGGGGGTCAAGATCGGTGGTGATCAGCGCGGGCGCTCGGCCAACGAGATGGCGTTCATCGGGTATCTGCCTGCGCAACTCGTGAGCGTGGCCGGACGTGCCGCCCGCGAACTCGAGCCGGTCCGTGTCGCCGGGGGGTCCGGATCCCTCGACCTCGCGATCAACCGCCGTCAGAAGAATGCCGAGGGACGGATGATCCTCGGTTGGAACCCCGACAAGCCCGTCGACCGGGACGTCGGAGTCCTGCGGGTCGACCGCCTCGACGGCACGACGTTGGCCGTCGTGGCCAACTACGCGTGCCACCCGGTGGTGGTCGGACCGGAGGACCCCGCTGTCAACCCGGACTTTCCCGGCCGCATGCGGGAGGTCGTCGAGGAGGCCACCGGCGCCACCTGCCTGTTCATCATGGGTGCGTGTGGAAACCTCCTCCCGCTGGAGGGGTTCTTCGATCACCCGGGTCCGGAGGAGGCGTTCGGGCGCAAGCTGGGGATCGAAGTGCTCCACGTCCTCGAGTCCCTCGAGCCGGTCACCCGCGAGGTCCGTCAGATCTCGTATGGCTCGGTGACTCCCATCACCCTCCAGCGACGCGAGCCGGTCGATCCCCAGCCAGACCAGCCCCTGGTGGTCGCTTCCCGTTCCGTGGAGCTCCCGTTGAAGCGGGTGCCGGACCTCTCGGAGCTCGAGGAGGAGCGCGACGGCTACCAACGCCAGCTCGACGAGGCGAAGGCCGCCGGGGCCGACCAGGTGGCGTGGAACCCGATCGAGTACCACCTGAACTGGGCGAACGATGCCATCGACCAGGTGAAGAACGGCGTCGCCACGCCGGAGGTCCCGGCGTTCCTCCAGGCGATGAGGGTCGGCGAGACGGTCATCGCCACGATGCCGGGCGAGGCCTTCTCGGAGCTCGCGATCGAGGTGAAGGACCGCTCGCCGGCCACCACCACCCTCTTCGCCGCCTACACGAACGGCGTGCTGTCGTACCTGCCGACCGCCGAGGAGTACCCGCACGGCGGCTACGAGTGCGACTACGCCCACCACTCGTACGGACTCGTCGAACAGATCGCACCCGAGAGTGAGCGGATCCTCGTCGAGACGAGCGTCGACCTCGTGACCGACACGTTCTGACCGCGCGATTCCCATCGACTGAGACGAGCACAGGAGAGCAGATGTCCACCGAACCCGACTTCGATCCGCACCCGGACCCCGGCTCACAGGTTCATCGCCTCCACGCCGCCGCAACGACCCTCGATCTCGTCGGCCCCGACCTGTTCGACGTCACCTTCGGCCGGACCCAGGTGGCCCAGCGGATCTACGTGGCCGTGCGCGACGAGGTCTGGAACACGATCCCCGGGTCGATGTCGGACCTGCGGGTCGAACAGGGCCCCGACGATTTCACGGTGACCTTCACGATGCGTCACGTCCACGGCCCCTTCGACTTCTCCTGGCGGGGAACCGTCGAGGGGACGCCCGATTCGCGCGTCACCTTCACGATGGACGGCGAGGCTCATTCCCCGTTCCGCTACGCCAAGATCGGTTTCAACATCCACCACAGGCTCGAGGACCACCTCGGACGCCGCTTCCATGCGACGGGCGGCGCCGAGGAGACGGCTGGGGTCTTCCCCGCCGAAGTGGACCCGCAGTTGCTGCGAGATGGCGTGTTGACGGCGATGTTCCCCCCCTTCGACCGACTCCGCTGCGACCTGCCCGACGACGTGGCCGTGACGTTCGAGCTCGACGGTGACCTCTTCGAGACCCAGGACCACCGCAACTGGGCCGATGCCAACTTCAAGACCTACGGAACACCGCTGGCGGCGGGATTTCCGATGGATGCCGAACCCGGCCAGAAGTTCCATCAGGCGGTCACGCTGGTGCCTGAGGGCCGACCCATTGCTACCGAACCGTCCACAGGCGACGCCTCGTTCCCCGCGTCGATCATCGACGTCTCGCCGCGTCCCGCCACCGGGCGCCTACCCGACCTCGGACACAGCGTCTCGGGAAACGTCGACACGTCGGCCGGGAACGTCGCCCTCCTCCGTCGCCTTCAGCCTGCGCATCTCCGCGTCGATGTCGACGCCGACGACCGGTCCACCGACACGGCCGAACAGCTGACGCTGTGCGCTGAGGCGGGCGCGCCGGTGGAGCTCGCCGTGCGGCTCTCGTCGGAAACGTCGGACGATGCGCTCGACAGCCTGGCCGGTCTCGTGCAGGAGCACGGGGTCGACGTCGCAAGGCTCCTGGTGTTCGCTCGCGCTGAGGGCTTCCGCGACGCCGGGTGCACGCCGCCTGATCTGATTGCCCGGGTCCGAGATCGGATCGCCGCCCGCCTGGGAGGCGCCCCGGTGGTCGGGGGCACCGACCAGTTCTTCTCGGAGATCACCCGGACACCTCCGGTGACGGAGGGCCTCGACGGGATCGCGTACGCCCTGAACCCCCAGGTGCACGCCTGTGACGACCGCTCGCTCATCGACAACGCCCAGACGGTCCGCTACCTGGCGCAGAGTTCAGCCGTGCTCGGTGACGACCTCCCGGTCCACGTCTCGACGGTGAGCCTCCTCGGTCCCGACGGACCGTTCCCCGCCGGGCCACCCCCCGGGGATCACCCGGCACCCAATGTCGACCCCCGCCAGGGCACGGCGTTCTGCGCAGCGTGGGCGCTGGGCTTCGTCACCAGCGCCGCACACGGTGGGGTCACGAGCGCGACGTGTTTCGATCTCCGTGGCGGCCGCGGGCTCATCGCCGACGTGTCACCCGGGTCGACCATCGCGTCGCCGGCGGCACGTCCAGGCGACCTCTTTCCCGCCTTCCACCTCTTCGAAGAGCTGGCGACCTGGACCGACCGGGACGTGATCGACGCCTCGCCGGCTCAGGAGGAACGGATCTTCGCCCTCTTCGGGCCTTTGGGTGACGGGAGCCGCCGACTGCTGGTGGCGAACGGCAACGATCACAGCCGCTGGATCAGGCTCGCCGGGGTCGACGCCACATCGGTCACCCTGCGGATCCTCGACGACCGCACGGCGGGATCGATCGCCGGGGTCGACGCCCCGCAGGCTGCCTCACTCGACGAGACGCGGCCGGTGCTCGAAGGCGAGCTGACGGTCGCACTCGCGCCCTACGCGTCCATGCACGCCACCTGGGGGTGACGCGGTCCCGGGCCATCGGGCCAGGGGACGGGAAGGGATTCAGTCGAGGTGCCACACCTCGTCGGCCCACATCAGGTTCCCGTCATCGTCGGTGAGGCTGACGATGACCTCCTCGAACCATGTGGCCCAGCGCGTGTTGACCTCGGACGCACCCACCTTGGCGAAGGCCGTCTCGATGTCGGGGTGACACTCGACGTACGCGGTGATCTGCGTCCCACGTCGGAACAAGGTGTAGTTCTTCAGTCCCGACTCCTGGATGAGTTCGACGAGCTCGGGCCAGATCTCGTCATGACGCTTCTTGTACTCGTCGATCATGTGCGGATAGATCTCGAAGGTGAAACAGGCGCGCTCCATGGGCCGCACGTTAGTCAACGATAAGAAACGTTTCCAGCGCCGCTCGGCCGGCGGGGCGTCCCGGCCCTACGGTCGGGGTCAATCGATGAGGAATCCGCCGTTGACATCCATGACCTCGCCGGTGATGAACGACGCCTCCTCCGATGCGAGGAAGAGCACGGCGTTGGCCACGTCGTGCGGCTGACCCAGACGGCCCACCGGGATGCGATCGGCCAGATCGGCGATACCGGCGACCATGTCCGTTTCGATCAGCGCGGGAGCGAGCGCGTTGGAGGTGATGCCGTAAGGCGCGTACTCGGACGCGACGGCCTTCGCGAAGGCCATCACCGCCGCCTTGGAGGCCCCGTAGGCCGCCATGTTCTTCGACCCGCCGGTCTTGCCGGCACTCGAGCCGATCGAGACGACACGCCCCCAGCCGCCCTGCCGCATGCCGGAGACGGCGCGTCGCGTGCACAGGAACGTGCCGGTGAGATTGACGGCGAGCATCCGGTCCCATGCGGCGCGGCTGGTTTCCTCGAGCGGCTCGATCGTGAAGATCCCGGCGTTGTTCACGAGGATCTCGACGGATCGCCAGTGGGATTCGATCGCGTCGAAAGCGGTGGAGACCGATGCCTCGTCGGCGACATCGCACTCGACGAAGAGGGCGTCGTCGGCGGCGACGAGCTCCGCCTCGTCGTCCGGCGCGCGGATGTCGAGGTAGGCGACCTGCGCACCCGAAGCCCGCAGAAGGTCGCCGATGGCACGGCCGATTCCCCGCCCGGCACCGGTCACCGCCGCCACTCGTCCGTTCACGCCGACTCCCCCGGGTGTCTGCGTCGTCATCTTGCGCTCCGTTCGTTCGCTCCGTATTCTTGGAAACGTTACCGGCCCCAGGGGAGACGTGCTCGTGACCAATGACGGAAAGGTTCGCATCGGCGTTATCGGCGCCGGTTCGTGGGCTATCAGCAACCACATCCCGATACTCGCCGCCCGCGAGGACGTCGAGTTGGTCTCCGCGGTCCGCAAGGGACGCGAGGCGCTGGAGGCCATCCAGGAGACCTTCGGCTTCGATCACATCAGCGAGGACTACCGCGACGCGCTCGCGCAGGACCTCGACGCTGTCGTGGTCGCGAGCCCCTCCTCGATGCACCACGAGCACGCCAAGGCGGCGCTCGAAGCGGGCCTCAACGTCCTGTGCGAGAAGCCGTTCACCACTGATCCCGCCGACGCGTGGGACCTCCACCGCACCGCCGAGGCCACGGGTCGGCACCTGCTGATCTCGTTCGGCTGGAACTACGGTCACCTCGGCATGGAGGCCAAGCGGATCGTCGACGAACGCGGCGGCGTCGGGGAGGTCGAACACATGATGGTGTCGATGGCCTCGGGCACGCGGGAACTGCTGCGCTCGACAGACGGCGGTGGCTACGAGGGATCGGCGGAGGGCTTCGCCCCCGAGGCCGAGACCTGGACCGATCCCGCCATGTCAGGCGGGGGCTACGCGCCGGCCCAGTTGAGTCACGCGATGGGCCTCGCCATGTGGCTGACCGGCGACCGTGCGTCGGAGGTCTTCGCCTTCATGAACAACGTCGACGCGAAGGTCGACATGCACGACGCCATCAGCCTGCGCTTCTCGTCGGGCGCGACGGGTTCACTCAGCGGCGCGAGCTGCCCGGGCCCCGCCAACGCCATCGACGCCCCCGACGAGCCCTGGCCCCGGCACCAGTTGCTCATCAGGATCTACGGGTCCGAGGGTCAGCTGATCCTGGACCTCGAGCGGGACTTCCTGTGGCATTACCGCATGGACGGTGTCGACGAGAAGGTCGACCTGCCGCCGGGCGCGGGCCTGTACCTCTGCGACGGCCCGCCCAACACCCTCGTTGACCTGACTCTCGGCCGCGACGTACCCAACCTCTCCCCAGCTGACCTGGGTGCGCGCACCGTCGAGGTCGTCGCCGGTGCCGAGGAGAGCGCCCGCACCGGAGCGGTCGTCACCGTCGCATCCGGAGCCTGAGTGCGCGTCGGTATCGACACCTACACCTACCACCGCCGCTTCGGCGAGGTCCGCCCCTCGGAGTCACCGGTCGACACCCGCTGGACCACGGCGGATGCCGTCGCGCGGTGTGTGGAGTTGGGCGTAGACGGGATCAGCCTCGAGACCTGCTATCTGGAGGGAACCTCCGACCCGGAGATATCGGCGCTACGGCGCATGCTCGACGAAGCCGGCCTCGACCGGGTCCTGGCCTGGGGCCACCCCGGCGGGCTCGAGTTGGGCCGGTCGCCCGAGAGATTCGCCGACGCCCTCAGGGCGGTGGATCACGCCGTGGGTATCGGCGCCGAACTCCTACGCATCGTCGTGGGGACCACGGCGCACTTCGGTAGCGAGGACGAGGCCGTCGTCGTCGAGAGACTGAGCCCCCTCGTGGCCGAGCTCACCGAATATGCCGACGACCATGGCCTTCCGGTCGCGATCGAGACCCACTGCGACCTGACTGTCGACGGCCTCCTCCAACTCGTCGAGGACGTCGACCGACCCGGACTCGGGGTGGTCTTCGACACGGCCAACGTCATCCGCATCGGCGACGACCTGATCCGCGCCGCAGAGGTCCTCGCGCCGCACACCCGGATGCTGCACGTGAAGGACCTCGACCTCGCCGCGAGTGCCGAGCCCGGTGACCCCGCAGGATGGTGGCCGTGCCTGCCGTTGGGCACCGGTGACCTCGACCTGACGGATGCGCTGCGCCTGTTCGACTCGGCCGGCTTCGTCGGCCTGGCGTGCGTGGAGGTCGCGGACGTCCCCGCCGGGACCGACGAGGATGCGATCGCTGAAGAGTCCGTGAGGTGGCTGCGCGCCACCATGCCCCGTTCGAGAGTTCCAGGAGGATGACGTGCCGAAGTTGAGGATGAACCAGGCGATCTCGCTCGCGATCGCCGAGGAGATGAGAGCCGACCCCGACGTGGTGGTGTTCGGCGAGGACGTGGCCGTCGCAGAGGGGCCGTTCAAGACCTCCGACGGCCTGCTCGACGAGTTCGGGCCGCTGCGCGTCCGCGACACCCCGATCTCGGAGATGGGGTTTCTCGGTGCAGCCGTCGGCGCGGCGGCTACGGGACTGCGGCCCGTGGTCGAGATCATGTTCGTCGAGTTCCTGGGCGTGGCTCTCGATCAGGTGACCACCGAGGGAGCGAAGTTCCTCTACCTCTCCAAAGGCGAGGTCTCCGTGCCGTTGACGGTGCGGGCCTCGGTCGGCGCCGGGCTCGGATTCGGCACGCAGCATTCCCAGACACTCGAGGGATGGCTTCTCGGAAGCCCCGGCCTGAAGCTGGCGATGGCATCGGGACCGCAGAGCGCCTACGGGCTGATGCGGGCGGCGATCCGCGACGACAACCCGACGGTGATCCTCGAACCTCGGCGGCTCTACGCCCAACGGGGCGACGTCGAGACCGGCGAGGATGCGATTCCGGTGCTGGGAACCGCCCGCCAGGTGATGGACGGCGACGACGTGACGATCGTCGCGCTCGGCTCGATGGTCGATTTCGCCGTCGAAGCCGCCACCGCCGCGTCCTGGTCCGCCGAGGTCATCGACCTCCAGTGCCTCCAGCCGTGGGACAGCGCAGCCGTGCTCGAATCGGTCGCCCGCACGGGACGTCTGGTCACGGTCGAAGAGAACCCGCTGCTGGGAGGATGGGGCGCCGACGTCGTCTCCGCGGTCGTCGCCGAGTTGTTCGGCGAGATGAGCGCCCCGCCGCTTCGCATCACAGCTCCCGACGTACCCGTGCCCTACGGCAAGGAACTCGAGGAGCGCTACATGCCCATGCCCGGCTACATCGGAGCGCAGGTCGGCGAGTTTCTCGAGACAGGGCGCATTCCGGCGCCGTGGTGGAAGGCCGAAGGGATGGTCAAGTGAGCGAGTCGACGCAACGACGCGAAGCGGTCCGCACGGATCGGCGAACCCGCTACGAGCGGATGGTCGAGATCCGGACACTCGAGAACAGGGTCCAGGCACTCTTCGGAGAAGGTGTCGTTCACGGGACCACCCACCTGTGCCTCGGCCAGGAGGCTGTCGCGGTTGGAATCGCCGCTGCGGCCCGACCCACCGACCATGTCACGTGCACATACCGGGGTCACGGTGTGGCGCTTGCCCTGGGGCTCAGCCCCACCGACGTGATCGGCGAGATCATGGGACGCGAGATCGGCTCGGTGGGTGGAGTCGGCGGATCGATGCACCTGTGTGACATGGAGGTCGGCCTCCTGCCGACGTTCGCCATCGTCGGCGCCGGGATCCCGGTGGCCGCTGGTGCGGCGCTGACGGCACAGGTACGCGGCACCGACGATGCGGCGATCGCCGTGTTCGGCGACGGATCGACGAACATCGGCGCCTTCCACGAGGGTCTCAACCTCGCCGCCATCTGGAACCTCCCCGTGGTGTTCGTGTGCGAGAACAACCAGTACGGCGAGTACAGCCGCATCGACCTCACGACACCGGTCACCGACATCGCCGACCGTGCAGCGAGTTACGCCATTCCCGGCATCATCGTGGACGGTCAGGATGTCGACGCGGTCGCCGAGGCGACAGCGGGCGCCCTCGACAGAGCGCGGGCCGGCGAAGGGCCGACCCTGCTCGAGATGAAGACGTACCGCTACGCCGGTCACTCACGGTCCGACACCGCGCCGTACCGGCCCGAGGGCGAATTCGACGAGTGGTTCGAGAAGGACCCGATCGCCGGATTCCGGGCGCGACTCGTCACCGAGGGCCTCATGAGCGAAGCTGACGCCGAGGAGATCGACGCAGCGATCGCGGCGCAGATCGAGCAGGTCGTCGAGACAGTGAAGGCCGCGCCCTCCGCGGGTGTGGCAGCCATGTTCGCCAACATCGTCGCTGACTGAGTCGGAGGACCACCATGCGTCACACCATCAAGTTGCCCAAGCTCGGCGACACGACCGAAGAGGTCGTGGTCCTCGAGTGGCTCGTCGCCGAGGGCGACACGGTCGCCGCGGGCGACGTCCTGTTCCGGGCGGAGACCGACAAGGTGGAGGCCGACGTACCCGCCCCCGTCGCGGGAGTCCTGACGGAACGGCTCGTATCCGAACAGGACGAGGTCCCCAACGGGACGCCCATCGCCGTCATCACCAGCGACTGATCACGTCCGTCCGCAGCTGCACGAAGAGACATCCGGGGGACCGGAGACCTCAGGGGTCGGCGGGCTGACGCAACTGCACGAAGAGACCTCGGGCCGGCTCGTCGCCCACAACGCTGCTGCGATGACCCTCGCCGGTCACGTCCTCGAGTCGCATCAGCTCGCCCGGACTTATCAGCCGGGACTCGCCGGAACCGAACTCGACACGCAACGAGCCACGCAACTGCACGTAGTACTGCGCCCTCGGTGAGGGGTGCCAGTCGCCGGCCCACCCGACCGGGACCTCGAAGAAGAACATGCGGTCGACGTCGATGGGCTCCGACACCAGGAACGGTTCCGCCGGCGGCGCGAAGTCCGTGGACCGCATGAGCGGCTGTTGGACCCCTGCGATCACCGAGCGCCCGTCTTCGCTCGAGGTGACGAGCTCGTGGTCGGGCCACACCGCCGACGCATCGCTGTCCGATGTCGTCACTTCTTCGTTCCCCCCGGTCGCGACCGGGTCGTCGACTCCCGGATGATCAGTGTCGTCGGCGCCTCCGCCACGCCCGGGGTCCCGCCGTTCTCGAGTTGTTCCAGCAGCAACTCGGCGGCGAGCTCACCGATGCGGACAGCGTCACGGTCGATGACGGTGATCGGAGGCGAGTGGAGCTCGGTGAGCGGGACGTCGTCGCACGAGATCAGAGCCACGTCGTCGCCGACGGCGAGGTCGAGTTGGCGCAGTGCCCGTAGGACGCCCGTGAGCAGGAGGTTTCCGCCGGCGATGAGGGCGGTCGGAGGGTCGTCGATGCCGAAGAGCTCGAGGGTCGCCTTCTCTCCGTAATCCGCGCTGAAGCTACCGACCCGCAGCAGTTCCTCCGGTGGTTCCAGGTCATTGGCCCGGAAGGCCCGGCGGAATCCGCGGAGACGTTCACGTACCGGCCGCAGACTGCGTGAGCCAGAGATCAGAGCCACCCTCGAGTGACCGAGATCGATCAGGTGGTCGACCGCGGCCCGCATCCCCCGGGCGTGATCAGACGACACGGTCGAGGCGTTCTCCAGGTTGCGGATGTCGCGGTCCACGAGCACGACCGGTTCCTCCAGGCGCGCCAACTCCGCGAGGGTGCCCGGTCGCCGCTCGTCGGAGACCGAGAGGATCAGTCCGTCTGTGCGGCGCCACCGCAGCAGACGGATCATCCGCTCGTCACGCTCACCACTGCCCTCCGAGTTCGTGAGGACCATCGTGTATCCGGCCTCGTCGAGGCGGCGCTCAGCCCCGAGCGCGATCTCCGCGAACAGGGGGTTGGAGATGTCGCTCGCCAGAAAGCCGATGGTCTTGGTCGACCCTCTCCGCAGACTCGACGCGAGCAGATTCGGCTCGTAGCCCACCGATTCGATGGCGTCGAGGACCTGCTGGCGCATCTCCTCGCTCACGTCGGGATGGTCGTTGAGGACACGAGACACCGAAGAGAGGGCCACCCCGGCGTGTTCTGCGACGTCTTTCATCGTGGCTTCACGTCTCGCCACTGCGACCTCCTCGATCGGACCGGAGCAGTCTACGCGGGCTGGCGTATTGGAAACGATACCGGTAACCTGACGGGGCTGCCGATGAGAGGTGCTGCGAAGGTGAAGATCGAACGGATCGAGGTCATTCCACTGGTGGTCCCGCTGGCGGAGACCTTCCGGGGATCCAAGTACTCCATGTCGGAACGGGCGACGTTGATCACCCGCATCACCACCGACGACGGCGTGGTGGGTGAGTGCTTCAACGGCGACGAGGTCGACACCCAGCACGAGATCGCCAAGATCATGATCGAGGAACTGTTCCCGCTCATCGAAGGTCGCGACCCCCTGCTCGTCGAGCAGTGCTGGGACGCGATGCTTCCACCCACCTTCGACATCTTGAGGGACCGCAAGCTCGTCGTGATGGGAATGGGCGCCATCGATTCGGCGCTGTGGGACATCGTCGGCAAGGTGGCCGGACTCCCCATCAACCGCCTCTGGGGTGGCTTCCGCGACGAGATTCCCATCGTCGCCATCGGCGGCTACTACGGCAAGACCGATGCCCAACTCGCCGCTGAGATGGAGGAGTACCTCGGCTTCGGACTCGCCGGGTGCAAGCTCAAGATCGGCGGTCTGTCCCCGGCCGAGGACGCGAAGCGTTTCGAGGTGGCCCGCAAGGCCGGTGGAGACGATTTCGTCCTGACTGTCGACGCAAACCAGGGCTACACGGTGGACGAGGCGGTCGAGTTCGTCCGCCTCGTCGGTGCGGAGAACATCCGCTGGTTCGAAGAACCGGTCCGTTGGTACAACGACGTCCGGTGGATGCGCGACGTCCGCTACATGGCGGGCGTGCGGGTCGCCGCCGGACAGAGCGAGTTCACACGTCAGGGGATGGGTGAGCTCATCGAGTCCGGAGCGATCGACGTCTGCAACTTCGACGCGAGCTGGAGCGGAGGACCCACCGAGTGGCGTCGCATCGCGGGGATCGCGAAGGTCTTCGGCGTCGAGATGGGCCACCACGAAGAGGTCCAGATCGCCGCACACATGCTCGCCTCGGTGCCACACGGCACCTACACCGAGGTCTTCCACCCGACCCGCGACCCGCTCTTCTGGGACCTCATCGCCAACCGCTCGCCGATCCGTGACGGCATGTACTCACTGCCGACGGGTCCCGGTTGGGGACTCGAACTCGACACCGGCTACATCGACAAGTACCGCGTCGACCGCTAGCTGACCGCGGCGCGCGAGGCTGTCACGGGCGATCGGCCGGACCGCTACTGACGACCTCGGCGGTGTCCACCGCCGAGGTCGCGACCGCCGTCAGATCCGGTAGATCCGCTCCGCGTTGGCGGAGAACAGGGCGACCTTCTCGTCCTCGGAGAATCCGCTCGTGATCTCGACGTACGCGTCGAGCATCGTCTCGTAGGTCGAGTACATGCGATCCACCGGCCAGTTGCTCCCGAAGAAGGAGCGCTCCACGCCGAAGGCCTCGATGCAACCCAGCACGTAGGGGCGGATGCTCTCGACAGTCCAGCTTCCGCCGGCCATGTAGTCGCCCATCCCGAGCCCGGAGATCTTGACTACTGCGTTGTCGGCCTCGGCCAGGGCCGCCATGCCCTTTCGCCACTGTTGGAGATAGGCGTCTGTGCGGTCCTGGGGGAATCCGGCGTGGTCGAGGATCAGCGTGATGTTCGGGAACTTCCGAGCCAGATCCGCGGCCTTGGCCATGTTGTCGAACGTGCAGTCGAGGTCGTAGACGAGGTCGTACTTCTCGAGCAGCGCGTAGCCACGGTGGAAGTTCGGGTCCACGAGGTAGTCGCCCTCTGCGAAGTCCCTGAGACCCCGCATGTTCGCGTGTTCGCAGTGACGCTCGATGGTGGCCTCGACATCGGGGCTCTGCAGGCGGGCGTCGCCGGTGATCCCGTTGGGCCAACCCGTCCGATCGGCCATCTCCTGGAGCCAGGCTGTCTCGTCGACCGGGTCAGCCGAGCCGATCGCAGCCTGCACGTGGACGATCTTGGTGACGTTCAACCCCGCCGTGTCCTCGCGCAGCTGCGGCTCGGAGTAGCTGGTGTGTTCCTTCAACTTGGTGATCTTGCCGAGTTGGGGATGGATGGCGTCGTCGGCCAGCCACACCCATTCGAGCTTGTCGTGGGGGCGCTCCCAGAAGTGGACGTGGGTGTCGACGAAGTCGAGTCGGTCGGCCATCGGTGCTCGCTCTCCTCGGGTCGGGGCCTGTGTGCCTACAGTAGTCGAATCGTTTCCAGTCGTCCGGCCCGCCAGCTACCTTGGGGCTCGATGAACGGAAGCGCAGTCGAGAGCGTTCTGGCCTCAGGTGCCGTCAGGACGTGGGCCTCATGAACGGGACGACGCGAACGGCTCTCGTGACCGGATCGGCCCAGGGGATCGGGCTGGCCTGCGCAGTTGCCCTGGCCGCCACCGGACATCGGGTGATCGGCGTCGACGTCAGCGCACACGACGGTGAGGTCTTCGACCGGACTGTGAAGGTCGACCTGTCCGATCCCGCGGCGTGCAGGGGGCTCATAGATGAAATCGGCCGCGTCGACGTCCTGGTGATCAACGCCGCAATCCTCCACGAGGTCCCAATCGGGGAATTCACGGTGGATCAGTTCGACCAGACCCTCGCCGTCAACCTCCGGGCCCCGTTCCTGTTGTCCCAGGCCGCATCGGTCGGGATGGCCGAGCGGGGATGGGGTCGGATCGTCAATGTCGCGAGCGTCGCGGCCCGGACCGGGGGGCTGTCCGACTCGGCCGTCTACGCGGCCTCCAAGGCCGGTCTCGTGTCGCTCACCCGTAGCTTCGCCCGCCACCTCGGCGGCAGCGGGCTGACCGCCAACGCCATCAACCCGGGTGGCATCGCCACGCCGATGGCCAACGCGCAGTTCGAGAGGTCCTCCGAGCTGCTCGACCGCGTGCTGGCCCAGATACCGGCGGGGCGTCTGGGGGAGGGTCGGGAGGTGGCGGCAGTGGTGTCGTTCCTCGCATCCGAGGAGGCGGCGTTCGTCAACGGTGTGACCGTTGACGTCAACGGCGGATGGGTGATGGGTTGACGTCGTCCTCGAAGGGAAAGAGCGGCGACGGGCGGCGGCGGTATGGCAGCAGTCGCAGGTCGGCTGCGGTCGGACCCGGCGTATTCGCCACGACGCTGCGGTCGGTGATCCGGGCGAAACCCTCCCGGTAGCTGACGTGTGACTTGGCCTGGATCACCATTGCCGAGGAGGGATCGAGTCCTGCTGCCTCGTAGGGGACCGGATCGATCAACATCACGGTCTCGGAGTGGACGACGATGCGGATTTCGCCGATGGCGAGCACGGCTGCGTCGCCGAGGGTGCCACGCCTACCGGCGGCGAGAGATCCCGTGTAGGCGAAGTCCCCGGCCGGGAGTGATTCAACTGCCGCAACGACCGGTGTGGCCGCGTTGTACGTGCCGATGGCTCCGTTTCCGAGTGTGACGCGAAGCATCGCTCCGGCCCCGGCCGCCAGGCACGAACGTGCTGCTCGAGGATCGCGGATCGTCAGATGGATCGGGTGGTCACGGTGGGGCGCCGCTGCCCTCAGCAGTTCGGTGGAATCACCGGGTGAACCACCGGTCGGACTGTCGCCCGCGTCTGCGAGCACGAACGGGGCGGGCCCGGCAAGGGCCGTCCTGAGCGCGGTGGCAATGTCGGGCCGCTCCGACCCGGTGAGTTCGTGGCGGGCTCGCCAGACTTCCTCGGCGATCGCAGTGGCGACGTCGTCGGCGAGATCCGCATCGCCGTCGGTCGTACACGTCACGCTCCAGGACAACGATTCGACGTCCCGCCACGGATGCGACGGGAAGAAGGCCGCGGCGAGGACCCCTGGTTGCTTCTCTGCTTCTGCGCAGGCGTCCATGAGCGACCCGAACGGTTCGAGGTCGTTGCTCTGTCGGTCGGCCGGGGCGACCATCGGGATGGTGACGCAGCCCGTGACGGGACGGGTCCCACCGTTCATCGCCGCGACCAACAGCTCTCCAGCCTGTCGTCCGGTCCGGTACAGGTCCATGTGGGGGACCGTCCGGTAGGCGGTGATGACATCGGCGTTGTCGACCATCCGGTCCGTGATGCCTGCGTGGCAGTCGAGGCTCACCGCGATGGGCACGTGCCGACCGACCCGCGTCCGGACACGCTCGAGGATCTCGCCCTCCGGATCGTCCACGTTCTCCGCGGCGGAGGCGCCGTGGAGGGAGAGGAAGACACCGGCAAGCTCGTCGGTCAGGGGTTCGACGATTCCGTGCAGTATCGCCTCGAACGCCCCGGCTGTCAGCTGCGGTCCCGCGCCCGCCCATGCCCGGACGGTCGGCACGGGTCGGAACCCGTTCGTGGCGAGCACGTCCCACGCTGCCGCGAGCTCGTCATCGGGCAGATCAGACCGTCCGAATCCACCGTCGAGGTGCAGGCCCGCGGGTTCGAACGCCGAGAGGTCGTGGCGCAGCGGAGAGAAGGTGTTGGCCTCGAGTAGGAACTGTCCGACCGCCACGGCCCGCCCGGTCACCATACGGTGGCCTCGATCCCGCCGGGTCGCCGTGCCGGTTCTACCCTGCCCCGCCGAGGCGGACCCGGAGGCGGTCGAAGGAGACCGCGATGATGAGTAGAGCGCCCTCACTGAACTCGATCCAGAAAGACGGCACGCCGGTCTGGATGAGGCCGTTCTGTAGCGTGTTGAGGACGAGGAGGGCGAGGAATGTGCCGGCGATCGAGCCGCGGCCACCCGAGAGGCTGGCGCCACCGAGGATGATCGCGGTGACGACGGTGAGTTCGAACCCCGAACCCGCGTTGGTGGACGCGCTGCCGATCTGGGACACACGGATCATCGCCGCGAGCGCAACGGCCAGTGCTGTCAGGACGAAGGCGATGAACAGCACCCGGTCGGTCCGGATGCCCGCGAGACGCGCCGCCTGGGGATTCGAGCCGACGGCGTAGATGGAGCGCCCGTACACGGTGTACTTCAAGAGCAGGTGACAGGCGATCGACACGCCGATGAAGATGTAGACGGGGGTGGGGATGTCGAACAGCGGCCGGCTGACGCCCAGGTCGCCGAACCCGTTGAGCCGGATGGTCTGCCCGTCTCCCAGGACCTTCGCCAGGCCCCGGAACATGGCCAGACCGCCCAGTGTGACGATCAACGAGTTGAGGCCGATCTTGGTGACGGCGAGGCCGTTGAAGAAGCCTATGGCGAGCGCCAGGCCGATCGTGATGAGGATGGCAAGGCCGATCCCGGCCCCTAGTCCGTAGGGCGTCGTGGTGGCGTCGGTGGCCGTCGTGGTGACGGCCATCGTCATCCCCAGCAGTCCGGCGACGGAACCAACCGAGAGGTCGACCTGGCCTCCGATCAGCAGGATCGTGGCGGGCATGGCGATGATGCCGACGACCGCCGAGTTCTGTCCGATGTTGACGAAGTTGTCGAAGTCGAAGAAGAACTCCGACGCGATCGAGAAGTAGATGATCAGACCGACGAGGACGAACAGCAGCGCTGCCGTCTCGGGAAGGTTCGCGATCGCCTGGCTCACCCGGCCGGGAGCGCCGGCCGGTCTCACCGTCGACGCGTCGTCGGTGCTGATGGTGGTGTCGGTCATCTCATCCTCCGGCGCGGTCGCGCCGCGATCGTCACGGCGGTGGTGTCATCCACCGGCATGGGCGAGTAGTGCGTTCATCGTGATGTCGTCGCCGGCCAATTCGGCGGTCGTCCGACCCTTCGCGATCACGTACGAGCGGTCGGCGACGGCGATGACCTCTTCGTAGTCGGAGGTCACGATCAGGATCGCGGCGCCTTCGGTGGCCAGTTGGCGCAGGACCTTGTAGAGGTCGGCGCGCGCGCCGACGTCCACGCCCCTCGTCGGTTCGAGGAGGACCAGAGCCTGCGCCTGGCGTTCGAGCCACCGGGAGACGAGGACCTTCTGCTGGTTCCCGCCGGAGAGTTCCTCCATCGGCTGCCCAGCCTTTCCGCTGCTGCGGATGGCGAGGCGTTCGTACCAACGGTCGAGGGCCTTCTGTTCGACGTCGGTGGTGAGCAGTCCGGTCGTGGACAGCCGCGACCACGAGGCCACGGCCACGTTCTCCCCCACGGGTCGTGTGGCGAAGGCCCCGCCCACCTTGCGGTCCTCGCTGAGGAAGCCGATCCCGTGCGCCACTGCGTCGACCGGTTTGGTCAGTTCCACGGGTTGGCCGGCCACCTCGAGTGTCCCGGCGTCGATGGGGTCCAGTCCGAAGGCGCTACGTCCGATCTCCAGAGCGCCCGAGCCGAGCTTTCCGTAGAGCGCCACCACCTCACCCGTGCGGACGTCGACGTTCACATCCGTGAAGCGACGGTGCGAGGAGGCGTTGCGCCAGCGGAGGGCCACGTCGCCCACGACCGCCTCCGATGCCGGTGGGCGGCCGGTCACGAGATCGTAGCGCCCGACCATCGCGGCGACGAGGCGGTCCCGGTCCACGGAACTCGTCTCCTCGAGCAGTGCGACCTCACCGTCGCGGAGCACCTGGACCCGGTCGGAGAGCTCGAAGACCTCGTCGAGACGGTGGGTGATGTAGATGATTGCCTTGCCCTGGTCCCGCAGGCGCCGGACCTGGCTGAACAAGATGTCGGCCTCGTGCTGGGAGAGCGCGGCAGTTGGCTCGTCGAGAATGAGTACCCGGGCCTCGTTGCTGAGCGCCCGGGCGATCTCGACCAGTTGGCGCTCGCCGACCGTGAGAGTCGAGACGTCCGCATTGACGTCGATGTCGGCTTCGAGAGAGTCCAGTACCGCCCTCGCCCGTCGCTGCACCTCGCGCCAACGGACGATTCCGTAGCGACTCGGGAGGCGCCCCAACGAGATGTTCTCGGCCACGGTGAGGGTCGGGGCGTCGTTGAACTCCTGGGCGATCATCGAGATTCCGGCGAGGCCGGACTCGAGGGGCGTGAGTACCGCATGCGGTGTGCCGTCGATCACGATCGAGCCGGCCGTGGGCGTGTAGTCGCCCACGATGATCTTCACCAGGGTGGACTTGCCGGCTCCATTCTCACCCAGAAGGGCGAGAATGGAGCCGGAACGTGCTTCGAGGTCGATCCCCTTGAGGACCTCGACCCCGCCGAAGGACTTCCGGATCCCTGCGGTCGCCACCACCGGGACGGTCGTGGTTGCGGCACCCGGAGAGTCCATCGGCTGAGGGTCGTTCACTGTCGTGTTGAACTAGTGCGTCGTGACCGGCGAATCAGCCGCAGTCGGTGACGTCGTAGATGTCCTCGATGTTCTCCGAGGTGATGATCTGGTGCTCTGTGAAGAGCAACTCGTCGACGGTCTCGCCGCGAAGGATCGCCTGTGCAGCGGGAATCAGGATCTCGCCGTAGCGCTCCGGGAAGTACGCGGTGGATGCGATGTAGTTCGGGTTGTCGCGGATCTCGCACCAGATGCTCGGGTCGGTGCCCTGTCCGGAGTAGTAGAGGTCGCCGTCACGGCCGAGAGTCCGGGCTGCGGCGATGGCACCGAGGATGCCGTCCTCGTTGATGGCGACGACGGCGATCCGCTCACCGGGCAGTGCCGGCAGGAGGTCGGTCATCTGCTCGAGTGCGGGGTCGGTGCGGTCGGCACCGTCGAGAATGCGCTCGTTGATGATCGGGCAGTGCTGGGTGAAGCCGTCGCGGTAGCCGCCCATGCGGTCGGCGTTGGCATCGCCGGCCGCGGTCGACTCGAGTGAGACGTAGGCGTCGTACTCGCAGTCGAACTCCGTGGCGAAGTACTCGCCCAGTGCCGCGCCGGCCAGTTCGCCTGCTCCCCGGTTGTTGGCGCCCATGAAGGCCACCTGGCAGGGCTCCTGCACGATGTCGATCGCGATCGTGGGGACGTCGTTGTAGGCGGCGCAGATTTCCGGGCTGGACTGCTGGTCCACCTGGAAGTTGAGGACGACCTCGACGTCGCGGGTTGCGAACAGCTGGGCACATTCCAGTGCCTTCGCCGCGTCGATTTCGGAGTCGCAGAAGACGAGGTCCACGCCGGCGGCGTCGGCCTCGACCGGGATGGAGTCGGACACGAGCTTCACGAAGGGAACGGCGTCACCGAGAGAGATGTAACCAACCGCACCCTCACCGTCCGCGCCGCCGTCGTCTGCGGCTGCTCCGTCGTCGCCTGAGGCTCCGTCGTCACCGCCGTCGTCTGCGGCTGCTCCGTCGTCGCCTGAGGCTCCGTCGTCACCGCCGTCGTCTGCGGCTGCTCCGTCGTCGCCCGAGGCTCCGTCGTCACCGCCGTCGTCTGCGGCTGCTCCGTCGTCGCCCGAGGCGGTGTCGTCGTCATCTCCGCAGGCTGAAGCAATCAGCGCGAAGACCGCCAAAACGGCGATCAACCATCGAAGGGTCTTGCTCATTGTGGTCCTCCCCACCCGGCCACCATCTGGCGGCCGGAAACGTTTCTAGTAACGAAACTATCCGAGGGTGGGGGTCCGGTCAACTCACCCCGCCATCTGCGGTGTCGTGGCGGGCGACGAAGGTGCACTGCTAGCGTCGGCCGCACACTGGAATCGAATCCAGCCCGGCCGACGGCGCCGCGCGGCGGCCGACGCGAAGTGACGAGTCGACAAGACCTGGACGAGGAGTGGATGCACATGGCGTGGAGTGTCGGTGCTGGCATCGAAGGCAAAGGTGTGATCGTGACCGGCGCCGCCGGCGGGATGGGCAGACCCGTCGCGGAGGCCTTCGCCGCGGCGGGGGCCAAGGTGATGGCGGTCGACCTCCACGCGGATGCGGCGGCCGAGGTGGTCGCGGGTCTCGAGGGGGAGGGGCACGTGGCCGCGGGCCTGGACCTGTCGGACCTGGACGCGCAGACGGCGCTCGTCGAGCGGGCGAAGTCCGAGCTCGGCGGTGTCTACGCGCTCGCCCATCTGGCTGCCGTCCTGCGCCGCCGGGATTCGCTCGGCGCGGTGACCGAGGACGACTGGGACTTCCAGGTCGACACCAACCTGAAGGCCAGCTTCTTCCTGTGTCGTGCCGTTGCCGAGGCGATGAAGGAGGGCGGCGAGGGTGGCCGGATCATCGCCTTCACCTCCCAGGGATGGTGGACCGGCGGGTTCGGCGGTTCCGTCGTGTACTGCGCGTCGAAGGGTGGGATCGTCTCGATGGTGCGGGGACTGGCCCGCACATTCGGGCCCGACGGCATCACGGTGAACGCGGTCGCTCCCGGTCAGATCGAGACGCCGATGCTCATGACCGACCTCGACCCGGCGGTCCTGCAGCGACTCCTCGACGCCACACCGCTGGGCCGCATCGGTCAGCCCGAGGAGATGGCCGGGACAGTGGTGTTCCTCGCCTCCCAGCACGCGTCCTACATCTCGGGGGCGACGATCAACGTGAGCGGCGGGCAGCTGATGTACTGACTCCGTAGCCGGGCGGTCGGCTGTTGACCGTCCGACCGTGGAGGGCTACCGTCCCGTTTGGAAACGTTACCAGTGAGGAGCCGGTCATGGCCGAGAAACCCGAGCGGACGATCTCCGGATCCAAGACGGCGCCGGCCACCCGGCTGACGTGGTCCGACGACATCAACAAGCGGGTCCGCACCGGCGACTGGGCCGACCAGGCCATCTCGACCACCACCAAGGTGATCGAGGCCATCGAGCGGGGGGATTGGGAATCGGCCGCCCAGCTCCTCGACTATTGGATGGAGGAGGCGAAGGTCGTCTACGTCATCTACCAGGTGTGGTCCGAAGGCTGGCAGGACTATCTGGCCGGTCGCGGCGTGACCGACGAGGAACTCGCGGCGGAACTGGCGCGGCTGCGCGAACTGCTCGCCTTCCCCGACGGCGCACTCTTCGAGCCGAAGCCGCGCTGGGAGGCCATGGCCCGCGATGCCGGAGAGCTGGGCAACCGGCTGCGCGCCTACGAGATCACCGAGTCTGAGGCGCTGGCCGCGGTCGACGCGATCAGGGAGTCGTGGCGCCAGCAGCACGATCGCGGCGCGGACTTCCAGTCCGGCCTGCTCACGTTCGTCGCCCGTCGCTTCGGAGAGGAGGCTGTCGGCGACGCGTACGCGCACGTCCTGGAGCCGTACCTGCGCGAGCGCTATGCGCCCTTCGACATCCGTGAGCAGCCCTACGAGGAGACTGTCTTCCGCAACATCTACCTGACATTCGAGGCGATGCGGGGCCACCTCGTGGGGCCCGAGCGCAACGGAGACATGACCTTCGTCGAGGACGACGACAAGATCACCGTGGCATTCGATCCCTGTGGGTCCGGTGGCCGTAGCCAGCGGGGGGACCCGGTCGAGGGGACCGGTTCGAGGTCCGATCCGCCCTACGACTTCGGCGTGACGACGGACACCCACGACTGGGCGTGGAACGAAGAGGGCGTCTGCTACTACTGCGCCCACTGCTGCTACGCGCTCGAGTACTGGCCCGCCCAGCAGTGGGGACACCCCGTACGCGTCGTGGACTCACCGCTGCACCCCCAGGAGACGACGGGGCCCAATCCGAAGAAGTGCACGTGGACCATCTACAAGTCGCTCGAGGCGATTCCCGAAGAGGCCTATGTGCGGATCGGCCGTCGCAAGCCGCCGGTGAGCGACTGAATCAGCCGATGTCGGTGGGCCTTCCCACCGAGTGACAGGGGCGCGTCGAAGGTCGCCCCGTCCATTCGCGGCCGGTCGTCCTCGTCATGTGCCCCCCTTGCGTGACGATCAGGCGGCCGGCCGCTGTGTCGTCCGGAACAGTTCAGGGACTGCACCGGGCCCAGGCGTCGGCGAGATCCTCGTCGCCGAAGACGTCGACGTTCTCGCGCTCGCGGCCCCACACGTACCGCAAGATGTTGACGGCGGGGCCCCTTACGGCCACGTCGCCCTTGGCGTGCTCGCGTGTGACGGTGACGCCACCTGATCCGTCCGGGACGACCATCCATTCGCCTTCGGTGTCGGTGCAGTGCAGGTGCAGCGAACCGTCCGCGTAGGTCCGTTCCGGCCGGCGTAGCGAGTGGCGCAGCCCGACGTGGACGAACTCGTCGATGCCGTCCGACGCGAACGCCGGGTCGACGACGCCGAGCGAGCCGTCCACCGCGAGGTCCGCATCGAGGCGGTGCATCGTCGACTCGTGCGCCATGCGGCGGTGGAAGAAGCCGGAGTCGCGTGCCTCGGACCAGGTCCACATCGCCGTGCTCGTCCCCGCCCCGGCCAACGCGTCGATCACGCGGAATCGTGCAGCATCGAACCAGCCGGTGAGATCGGCTGCCGACGGCTCTTCGGTCGTGCGTGCGGGGACTTCCTCGGGTGAACCCGGAGCCGCCGAGACGAGCGCGGCGATGAAGCGGTACACGTTGCCGAGGTGGACCAGGAGGGTGGCACAGTCCCATTCCGGACAGTGGGGCACCGGCGCGGTCGGCTCCCTCAGAGCCTGGTTCCGGACATGGGCCGACTCGGCCTCGATGACGGGCAGGTACGTGGCTGGGTCCATCAGTCGTTTCTACCCGCAGCCGCCGCGGCCCGCACTTCTCGCCGGGGAGCTGCACGCTCTACGGTCCGGGCGCACTGGTGTCGAGTCGAGGGGGAACCATGAGCCGGGTCTACGAGGGTGACTGGATCGTGTCGTCGATCCTCACCGACCGTGCCGAGAAGTTCGGTGACGAGACCGCCGTCTTCAGCCACGACGGCGACCTTTCCTGGGTGGACCTCGTCGACCGTGCGGCCCGGGTCGGGGGGTTCCTCGGTGGACTCGGTGTGGGCCCCGGGGACCGGGTCGCGACGATGCTGCCGACGTCGATCGACTACATGGCGGTCTGGTACGGCATCGTCTGGGTCAATGCCATCGACGTCCCCATCAACAACGAGTACAAGGGCGTCTTCCTCGAACACATCCTCCGGGACTCCGGCTCCAAGATCCTGGTCATCGATGCACGCTGGGTCGACCGCCTCGACCACATCGACCTGCCCACGCTGGAGAAGGTTGTGGTGGTAGGAACCGCCGGTGCGAATGCGCCCGACGGCCTCGGTGTGTACGACCTGACCGACGGCCTCGCCCATGACCCGGTCCCGCTCGTCGACCGTGCCGACACCGACCTCACCTACATCATGTACACCTCGGGCACGACGGGCCCCGCCAAGGGCGTCATGCACAACAACGTGAGCTCCTGTTACTACCTCGTCCCCTTCGTCGAGGGTCTCGACCTCACCGACGACGACGTCTGCTACTCGATGTTCCCTCTGTTCCACCAGATGGGGCGCTCCGCGTGCACCCAGGCCGCCTTCTGGGTCGGCAACCCCGTCGTGTTGCGCAACGGCTTCTCCGCGAGCGGGTTCTGGGATGACATCGCCACGAGCGGCGCGACGTGGATGGGCTACTTCGGAGCCGTCATCCAGTTCCTGTGGGACAACGAGCCCTCAGCGATCGAGACCGCGCACTCGCTGACGCGCGCCTTCGGATCCTCGGCGCCACGGTCGCTCATCGAGCCGTGGCAGGAACGCTTCGGAGTGAAGCTCTACGAGGTCTACGGCTCCACGGAGATCGGTCTCGGTTCCGGTCTCGGCACCGGGCCGCCCAAGTTGGGGACCATGGGGCCGATCTGTCGCCAGGTCGAGGTGCAGATCGTCGACGAGTTCGACAATCCCGTTCCGACGGGGACCATCGGCGAGGCCGTGTGGCGGCCCACCGAGCCCTACGCGATCTTCCAGGGCTACTGGAACCGTCCCGAGGCGACGGTGGAGAGTTGGCGCAACCTGTGGTTCCACTCCGGTGACGGCGCCTATCTCGACGAGGACGGGTACTTCGTCTTCTCCGACAGGATGAAGGACTCCATCCGACGCCGGGGCGAGAACATCTCGTCGTTCTTCGTCGAGGACGCGGTGCGGGCCATCGAGGGTGTGAAGGAGGTGGGCGCCTACGCGGTCCCCTCCGATGTGTCCGAGACCGAGGAGGACGTCATGGTGGCGATCGTCCTCGACGACGGCGCCACGGTCGACGTCGAGGCGATGTTCCACACACTGTGCGAGACGATGCCCCGCCACGCCGTGCCCCGGTACGCGCGGTTCCTCGACGAGCTTCCCCGGACCCCCACCCAACGCATCCGGAAGTTCAAGCTGCGCGACATGGGTACCGACGGCGCCCATGACCGCGAGGCCATGGGCATCCACCCGCCGAAGGAGTGATCCCGGTCGGCGCGCGCCGTTGACATATTGTTTATCGATATGTACGCTCCGGTCATCTGTTATCGATAATCGATAACTTGACCCAACGAAAGAGCTGCCCGATGTCCGCCCTCCAAGCCGATCGTCCCCGGTTCGACGTCATCCTCAGGATCAGCGAGGTCGCGCTGGCCGCTGCGGCCGTCGCGGCCGCCCTCACCGTGATCTCGGTGGTCGTCGGGGTCCATGGCCTCGGCCTCATCGACGGATCCAGTCCTCTTTCTGTTCTCGCCGACAACGACATGATGTCCATCGAGGCGGAACTCGCGTTCCCTGTCGAGCTCACCGGGGACCTGACCACCCGCGACACCGTCGATGGGAGTCGCGACATCGCGAGCGGCCGGAGTCCGGCAGAGTTGACGGGCCCGGTGGTCGCGCAGGTCGCGCTGTTGACGCCGAGCGGTCTGGAACGGGCGGCGTGGACGGTCTCACGTGTCGTCGCACCGCTGGTCGCCGGCCTGGCCGCCCTCGTTCTCCTCGGGCTCGTCCGCTCGTTGCACGACGGCGACCCCTTCAACCGCCGCAACGAGCGGCGGCTCTGGGTGCTCGCTGCCGTGGCCGCCGTGGGGGGTACCGTCGCCGGGCTGGGCCCGCAGCTGATCGACGGGTGGATGGTCGGCCGGTCAGCGGCCTCGGACCTCGTCGAGACACAGCTCTCACTCACGTCGACCCTCGTTGCGCTCGCTGCGAGCACGGTCCTGGCCGTACTCGCAGGTGTCTGGCACCTGGGCGTCGATCTGAGCGACGAGGCCCGGGCGACGATCTGATGCCCGTCGACGAACCTCACCGGGTGCGGTGCAACCTCGACGAACTCCTGGACCGCAGTGGGCTCACGCTCACCGAGCTCGCCGAGAGGGTTGGCATCACGGTCGTCAACCTCTCGATCCTCAAGAACGACCGCGCCAGAGCGATCCGATTCTCTACTCTGACTGCCATCTGCGACGCCCTGGCCTGTGAACCGGGAGACCTGCTCACCCTTGGCACGGAGCCGCCGTGAGCCGGTCCGGGCTTCCTCAGCTCGTGGGCTGGAGCTGCACCGTGAGGTGCTCCGGGGACCGCAGCACGTAGCCGAGGTCGTCGGGGACGCCGTTCGGGAACGTGGCGCCGTCGTAGCGGTCCAGCAGGAACTCGAGGCCCTCGAGCATCTCCAGACGGGCCAGCAGCGATCCCGTGCAGAGGTGTCGGCCGTGACCGAACGAGAGGATCTGGGCCTTCGCGGAGAATTGGCGGTCGGCGGACTCGGCGAAGCGGTCGAGCACGAAGTCGTCGGGGTCGTCCCAGTGGTCCTCGTCGCGGTTGGCCGAGGCCAACAGGACGACCACACGCTGGTCGGGTTCGACCATCTGGCCGGACAACTCGGTCTCGGTGCGAACGCCCCTGGAGATGGCGTGCACGGGCGGAGCCCACCGCAGGCCCTCCGCGCAGGCCGAGGGGATGAGCGAACGGTCCGCCTGGAGGCGAGACCACAGCTCCGGCTCCGAGAAGAGCTTCTTCAGCAGCGACGACATCGACCGGTCGGTGGTCTCGACGCCCGCCGCCAGCAGGAAGGAACAGAACGAGCGGATCTCGTCGTCGGAGAGCGTCTCGCCCTCGTACTCGGTGGCGCACAGCGTGGACAGCAGGTCCTCGCCCGGGTTCTCGCGGCGCTGCGCGATGAGCGGCGTGACGAAGTCGAACAACTTGGTGCGTGCCTCGAGTGCACGGCGGTGGACCTCGGGGTCGCCGCTCAGGTTGGACGCACCGCCGGCCACGATGCGGTCGTAGGTCTCGCGGAAGTCCGGTGCCTCCTCGATGTCCATGATCCACGCGGTCACCTGCAACGGCAGGGGGGTGGTGAAGGCCGGCTTCAGGTCGACCGGCCCGTCGGGCAGGGCGTCGAGGAGTTCCACGGAGAGCTTGCGCACGAACTCACGCTGGGGGCCTTCCAACAGCCGGGGGCTGCGGAGGTACTTCGAGAGGATCGCGCTCTTGCGACGGTGCTCCACGCCCTCCATGTGCAAGATGGTGCGACCGTGGATGATCGAGCTGCCCGATCCGGCCATGAGGGGGCCGAAGTACTCCTCGTCGTTCAACACGCGGGACACGTCGTCATAGCGCGAGGCCACCCAGCCGCCGAAGGCGTCGCTCCAGAAGATGCCGCCGTCGGCGCGCGCGTCGCGGTAGAAGCCGCTGAGATCGCCCGGTCCGCCCTTCAGGATCTCGTCGAACCGTTCGGTGAGTGTCGTGGCCACGTCGGTGTCCCCCTCTTCGCCGCCGTCCGCGATGACGACTGCCGGAGTGCAGTTTCGCACCCCGGACGTGGTCGCCGCACCTTCGTCTCCGCGCGTCGCGCCGGCGCCGGGAGCTGGCAACCTTGTCGTGTGATCGTCGATTTCCATCGGGTCCCGGCCCCCGAGGTGGGCGCTGCGGACCTTCACGACATCTTGAGGCTGCGGGGGGACATCTTCGTCGTCGAGCAGCAGTGCGCCTACGCGGACATCGACGGCCGTGATCTCGACACCGGCACCACCCACCACTGGTTCCGCGACCCGTCCGGGATCGCCGCAGCCCTGCGGACCCTCGACGGGACGGACGGCGTTGCACGGATCGGCCGGGTCGTCACCCGTCCCGACGTGCGCGGTCGGGGACTGTCGGCCCGCCTGGTCGTGGGGGCCTTGGCCGGGATCGATGGTCCCGCGATGGTGCGCGCCCAGGCCCACCTGGAGCACTGGTACGCGCGGTTCGGCTTCGACGCAGGCGCGGTCCCCGACCGCTTCACCGAGGACGGGATCCCCCACGTGGTGATGATGCGCCCGGCGGGACCACAGCCCGTCCACGTGGACTCGGCTGACATCGATGATCCGGCACTGGTCGAGCTCGTCGCGGAACTCCTTCACGATCTGCGGTCTCGCTACCCGGGAATGACCGACGTCGAGAGCCCGGCCGAGATCGTCGAGGGTTGGGGGAGGTTCGTCGTCGTCCGTGTGGACGGGGTCCCCGCGGGGTGTGGCGCCGTGCGACGGCTACCTGACGGGCGGGCCGAACTGAAGCGGATGTACGTGAGGCCCGAGATGAGGGGGAGGGGCCTGGTACAGCTCCTACTCGCAGCTGTCGACGCGCTGGCCGCCGAAGCCGGCTACGACGCGCTGTACCTGGTGGCCGGGGACCGCCAGCCCGAGGCCGTTGCGGCCTACCGGCGGGAGGGCTTCGTCGACGCGGCGCCGTGGGGCCGGTGGGTGGACATCCCCCAGGCGGTCTGCATGATGCGCCCGATCGATCGGGCCCAGGGCGGCGAGGAGGCCTGATCGGCTAGCTCCTCGCGCGCTTGACTTCGGCGGGCGGCGGGGCTAAAACCGGCAAGAGCACAGAGGTCTGACCACTTACCACTTGGGGGGATAATGGGACGCTCGTCTGGCTGCCACTACATCGATGGTGCCTTCGTCGCCAGCGAATCGGCCGAGCAGGTCGACGTCCTCGAGAAGGCCACCGGGGCCGTGATGGGAACTGCGGCCGTCGGCGGCGCTCACGAGGTGGATCGTGCAGTTGCGGCCGCGGAGCGCAGCCGTCACGAATGGGCGGCCGCGCCGTATACAGCCAGGGCCGCGGTCCTTCGGGCTGCTGCTGCCGGGATCGAGGGGCGCAGCGCGGAGTTGATCGACGTGATTGTGCGGGAGACCGGCGCGATCGCCGCCAAGGCCGAGTACGAGGTGTGGGCCGGTGCGAGCTACCTCTATCAGGCGGCTGAGTTGGCCGCTCGGACGGGAGGCGAAATCCTGCCTTCGGCCATGCCGGGGAAGATGAACCTCGTCCGGCGGATGCCTCTCGGAACGGTCGGCATCATCACGCCGTGGAACTTCCCAGTCGTGCTCGGTGTCTACACGCTTGCTCCCGCATTGGCGGTCGGGAACGCCGTGGTCCTCAAGCCCGCCCCGGACACTCCCATCAGCGGTGGTCAGCTCCTCGCCGAGATTCTCGACGATGCCGGGGTCCCGGCGGGCGTGTTCAACGTGGTCACGGGCGAAGGCGACGCTGTGGGTGAGCCGCTCGTGACCCACGCCGATGTCGCGATGATCCACTTCACCGGGTCGACCGCCGTCGGTCGCCGGATCAACATGCTCGCCGCGGAGCAGCTCAAGCGCGTGAGCCTCGAGATGGGTGGCAACAACGCGTTGTTGGTTCTGGACGACGCTGATCCGGAGCATGCGGCAATGATCGGAGCGTTCGCTGCCTTCAACTACCAGGGCCAGACGTGCATCACGGCCGGGCGCCACATCGTGATGTCATCCGTCGCCGATGCGTACACCGAGTCTCTGGTGCGCCGAGCAGCGGGGATTCCGGTCGGCGATCCGACCGATCCGAACGTGGGAATGGGGCCGATCATCAATCAGCGCCAACTCGAACGAGCGGTCTCGCTACTCGGATCGGCGACGACCGAGGGCGCCTCAGTGCTCCAAGGAGGAACACATGAAGGCCTGTTCATGGCGCCCACGGTTCTCGGCGGTGTCTCGGCTGACAACACGGCGTTCCGTGAGGAGCTGTTCGCTCCCATCGCGCCGATCACCGTCGTCGACACGGAGGAGGAGGCGCTCGAGCTGGTCAACCGGACCGACTATGGGCTCGTCAACTCGATCGTCACGGGCGATCCGATGCGTGGGCTCGCGCTGGCGGAGAGAGTCCACTCAGGCATGGTCCATGTCAACGACGTGACGACTCTCGTGGAGCCGAACGTGCCGTTCGGTGGAATCGGACTGTCAGGACTGGGTCGACCGACTGGAGGCTCTGCGAACCTCGAGCACTTCACGGAGCGGCAGTGGATCTCGGTCGCCCGTCAGCCGGTGGAGTACCCGTGGTGATCCGTCGAGACGAGAGCGGGTGGGTGTGATGGCGAGTACTCAGCGTGCTGATGTCGTCATCGTCGGAGCCGGACCATCGGGTGCGGTGGCGGCGAAGCGGCTGGCGGCCGAGGGACTGAGAGTCGTGACCCTGGAGCAGGGTGACTGGCCCGATTACTCGAAGGCGCGGGCGGGCGAGAGCGACTTCGAGATCACCGCGAATCGCTATTGGAACTGGGATCCCAACGCGAGGGCAGCTGAAGCTGACTATCCCGTCGACGACGCTGAGAGTGAGATCACTGCGCTCATGTACAACGGCGTGGGTGGTGGGACCGTGATTTATGCGGCCCACTGGGAGCGGTTCCTTCCATCTGACTTCGCAGTCCGGACCCTGGATGGAGTCGCCGACGACTGGCCGTTCAGCTATGAGGATCTCGCCCCCTTCTACGACACCGTCGAGAAGGACTTCGCGGTGTCGGGACTCGAGGGTGACACGTGCTATCCCGAGGGTCACGTTCCGCCGCTCCCACCCGTGCCCATGAACCGGATCGGACGTCTTGGCGGCGAGGCCCTGAACCGACTGGGTTGGCACTGGTGGCCCGCGACCAATGCGATCGCCACGGTCAAGCACGGCGCGCTGAATCCCTGCGCGCAGCGCACCTCGTGTCTGTATGCCTGTCCGACCGCTGCAAAAGCCTCGGTCGACCGCACGCACTGGCCTGCGCTCGTGAAGCAGGGGGTGGAGTTGAGGACCGGGGCGCGTGTCTCACAGGTCATCGTCGGGTCCGACGGTCTCGCCGATGGCGTCGTCTACGTCGACGGGGACGGTGTCGAGCACGTCCAACACGCAGACGTCACCATCCTGTGTACGAACGGGATCGGAACACCACGCCTGCTCCTGATGTCAGAGACGACAGGACACTCTGACGGCCTCGCGAACTCATCGGGGCTCGTGGGCAAGCGGCTCATGATGCACCCCTTTGCGACTTCTATCGGAGTATTCGAAGACGACTTGGAGAGCTGGCGAGGCCCCTGGGGGCAGCACCTGCACATCATGGAGTTCTACGAGACCGACAAGAGCCGGGACTTCGTCCGAGGGGCCAAGTGGGCGCTCATGCCGACTGGAGCCCCGCTCGCCATGATGCTCCCCGGATTGTGGGGTGATGCCGACGTCTGGGGCGAGAACTTCCACGACACGCTGCGCCGGCGACTCGGGCGTTCGGCGATGGTCGGGATCATCTGCGAGGACCTGCCGGAGGAGTCCAATCAGGTCACGTTGTCGGCGACAGCCACCGATTCGAGTGGGCTTCCTGCGCCGAAGGTCACATATCGGAACTCGGAGAACTCGAAGAAGATGATCCGGTTCCAGGTCGAGCGGGCCGAGGAGCTGTTGCGGGAGATGGGGGCCTACGAGGTCATCTCGACGCCCAACATCGATGTCTCCGGCTGGCATCTGCTCGGCACGGCCCGCATGGGAACCGACCCCGGGACGTCCGTCGTCGACGAGTGGGGACGAACCCACGATGTTGAGAACCTGTTCATCTTCGACGGCAGCACTTTCCCTACCTCGTCGGGCGTGAATCCGACGGCGACGATCGCAGCCAACGCGCTCCGATTCGCCGACCACCTCGCCCGGGACCGGCGATCGGTGACGGTGCCGTCATGATGCCCCAGACCGCTCCAAAGCTCACCGCCAGTCAACGAGCAACGCTCGCCGGTCTGGGCGACGTTCTGATTCCCGCCGACGACACGATGCCCAGTGCCAGTGAGGCCGGGGTCGCAGGGCCCCTCGTCGACGCCGTCCTCCGTGTCCGCGACGACCTCGCTGAGGGTCTCGCCGCGGTCCTGGACCGGACCGAGGGCACAGATCCCACCGATGCCGTCGAAGCTCTCCGATCCGACGATCCCGATGGTTTCGGAATCCTCACCTTCGTCGTCGCCGGCGGATACCTGATGGATCGTCGGGTGGGGGAGTTGCTCGGGTACCCGGGGCAGGAGGCGAAGGAGGTCGACCCCCACGACATCGTCGGCTTCGTCTCCTCGGGGATCCTCGACCCGGTAATCGAACGGGGACCAATCTATCGACCCTCGCCGGACAGGAAGGCCTGACATGTCGAATCTCCTCCAAGGGATAGTCGCCGCAACGGTTCTACCGTTCCGAGACGACGGCGCCCCGGACCTGGACTCCTACTCGCGATTCGTCGATCACCTCGTGATCGAGGGCGTCGGGGGTCTGGCGATCAATGCGGACTCCGGTGAAGGGATGTCGTTGTGGCCGGCCGAGCGGGTCGACGTCGGCAAGGCCGCGGTCGAGGCCGCGGCGGGGCGGGTGCCGATCGTCGCCGGTGTCATGGCGTCGTTCACCGACCTGGCCTGCCGCAATGCGGAAGAGGCAGCTGGCTACGGCGCCGACGCTCTCCTCGTGTTCCCCAACGCCCACCTGCGCGGCCGCCCGCTCGACCCCGAGGTCCCGCTGCGCTACCTGCGGCGGATCCACGAAGCCTCGGGCCTTCCGATCGTGGCGTTTCAACTCCAGGACGATCTCGGTGGAGTCGTGTACGAGCCCGAGACGCTCGAGGCGATCGTCACGAGTCCTTTCATCACGGCGATCAAGGAGTCCACCTTCGACGCCTACAAGTTCAGGCGGACGATGAGCCTTGTCCGCTCGGTCGCCCCAGATGTCTCTTTCCTGTCCGGCAATGACAACTTCATCCACGAGAGCTTCGTGCTCGGGGCGGACGGGGCGCTCATCGGTGCCGGTTCGATCGCCACCGGCCTTCAGGTTCAGATGTTCGATGCGGTCCGCCGCCGCGACTACGAAGCCGCCGCTGGCATCGCCGAGAAGATCGAACCGTTGATGGTCGCCGTTTTCGGAGCACCGATTCGCGACTATCGCGCTCGGACCAAGGAAGGGCTCGTCGCCTTGGGTCTGTTCGAGAACGCGAGCGTCCGTGAGCCGCTTCTCGACTGCCCGGCAGAGGAGGCCGACGCGGTACGTCAGGCTCTCGTGGTCGCAGGGCTGTTGGAGTCCGGCGAGTGAAGGTCGGCCTTTCTCTGTGCCCTGAGGTCGGTCGTTGGTCGGACACCGTTGCGCAGGCACGCCTCGCGACGGAACTGGGCTACGACTCAGTCTGGTTGCCCGAGCACCATCTGATGGAGGCGTATTCGCCGTCGCCGATGTTGGGTCTCGCTGGCCTGGTCGAGTTGACGGGCGACCTCCTTCTGGGAACCGACATAGTCGTCGCGCCGTTTCACCATCCCGTCCGGATCGCCGAGGAGGCCGCGCAGCTCCAGGACATGAGTGGTGGGCGGTTCGTCCTCGGCCTCGGTCTGGGGTATCGACCCGAGGAATTCGCAGCGTTCGGGGTTGCCTTCGACGACCGTGCATCGATCTTCGAGGAACAGCTCGAAGTGGTCGGCGCTCTTCTCAAGAGCACCGGCGTCAGCTTTGCGGGCCGACACTACCTGCTCGACGATGTCACGATTTATCCTCGGCCCGCTCCCGCCCCCCCGATCTGGGTCGGCGGATGGGTTCCCCGGGCGGTGCGACGCGCAGCCCGACTTGCCGACGCATGGTTCCCAGGGCCGACTGCGACTGTTGCCAAGGTGGCGGCCTGTCTCGATACTTATGACGCGGAACTCGCAGCGCTTGGAGACGAGCGTGACGAACTCCCGATCTTCCGTGAGGTGTGGGTCGCCGACAACGACGCGGATCTGAGCCACGGCGTTGAACGGCTCGAGGCGATGTACTCGGACGACTACGTCTCCTGGGGGCACAGGAACGTCCAGGGAGCCGCCGAAGTCCGTGACGACCGGTTCATCGTGGGTGATCCGGAGGCGGTCGCCCAAGGGATTGCGCGGCTACGCGACGAGCTCGGGGCAACCCACCTCGTCGCACGGCTGCACGGTCACGGCGTACGACAGGACCACGTCGAGCGCGCCATGCGACTGCTCGCAGGACCCGTGCGCGATCAGCTGGGCGTGAAGTCGTCATGAGCGTCGACGTGCTCGACGCCGCGATGAGTCAACTGGAACGCGCCGATCAAGCCGACGAGGCCGACGGCTTTCCCCATTTCGCCGATCCGGTCACGGGCGAGTGGACGACCTCGCCCGACGGCGACTGGACCGGAGGCTTCCACGTCGGTCAACTATGGCTCGGCGTCGCGTCGGGGCTGCGGCCCGACCTCGCCGACTCGGCCGCGCGTTGGGCTCAGAAGCTCGCTTCCCGGGTATCGACCGACACCGTCTTTCGCGGCTTCCTCTTCTGGTATGGCGTGGCCGCGGGTGCGCGACTGAGCGGTGACCAGGGACTTCGTTCACTCGCCTGTCGAGGAGCAGAAGGGCTCGCCGGGTCCTACGTGGACGCCGCTGGTCTGCTGCCCCTTGGCAGTGCCGGTGAGGAAGCCCACTCTGTCGGCCCGGGCGAGGCGAACATCGACGGGGTACCAGGAGGGACGCCTCTGCTCGCCTGGGCTGCGGAGGAGCTCGATGAGCCGGAGATGCGGAGTAAGGCGCTGTCCCATGCCCGCCGTCACGCCGAGTGGTTGGTGCGCGACGACGGGTCGGTCGTTCAATCGGCATCGTTCGACACGGCGACGGGAGGACTCGTGCGGACCTACACGCACAAGGGCGTTTCGGACGACAGCACGTGGACCAGAGCACAGGCGTGGGCGCTCCTGGGCTTCGCTCAGGCCTCGGCGGTCGAAAGATCCTTCGACGACGTTGCGAGCGCAGTTGCGGACTGGTGGATGACTCACCTTCCCGAATCCGGTGTGACGACCTGGGACTTCGACGATCCTGATCCGAACGCACCCACCGACACGTCGGGAACTGCCATCGCCAGTGCGGCTCTTCTCAAACTCGCCGAACTCGGTATCGGCGATTCCTCCGGATACCGGCAGTGCGCAGAACGATCGGTCGCAGCTCTCGTCGAGAACCACCTGAAAGCGGACGGGCGGCTCGTCGACGGCTGTTACAACAACCGGATCGGGCTCGCGACGAACGCCGAGCTGGTGTGGGGTGACTACTTCCTCCTCGAATCCTGTTGTGTCCTCGGTGGCCGGCTGTCCGCAACGGAGCTGTGAGGCGACGATGAGCGAACTTCGAAGTCAGTTCACGGAAGGTTCGACCCGCTGGGCGGTCCGTCGGGCCCAGTGGCGCTCGATGGGCATCTCCGATTCGGACATGGCGCGACCGAAGATAGCGATCGTCAACTCTTCAAGTGGGTTGTCGAGCTGCTACTCCCACCTCGACGACCTGGCAGTGGTGGTCAAGGAAGCCGTGGCCGACGCTGGCGGTTTGGCCTTCGAGATCCGCACCGCTGCTCCGAGCGACTTCGTTACGAGCGCCGGAAGGTCCGGCAGGTACCTGATGCCGTCGCGGGACCTGGTGGTCAACGACGTGGAGGTCCAGGTCGAGGGAGCTGTTCTCGACGGGATGGTCTGCCTGGCCTCGTGCGACAAGACCACCCCTGCCCAGCTCATGGCTGCGGCACGTCTTGACATTCCGACGATCATCGTCATCGGTGGGTTCCAGTCGGCCGGTTCGCTCGACGGGGAGCGCGTCGACATCGACACGGTCTACGAGTGCATCGGCCGCTACTCCCGGGGGGACGTGTCGCTCGACCAGCTCACCGCGTTCACCGAGCACGCGATCACGTCTCCCGGTGTCTGCGCCGGTCTCGGAACCGCCAACTCGATGCACATCATGGCCGAGGCCCTCGGGATGACCATGCCGGGTAGCGCCCCGGTCCGGGCGACGAGCGAGACCATGAACCACCTCGCACGCCAGGCCGGCGAACGGATCGTGGCCATGATCGGGGAGGAGCTGCGTCCGCGGGCAATCCTCACTCCCGGGGCTTTCCTGAACGCCGTTCGCGTTGCGCTCGCTATCGGAGCCTCGGTCAACGTCGTCCGCCATCTCGCCGCAGTTGCGGTCGAAGCCGGGCTGGACCTGGACGTGGTGCGCCTGATCGAGGAGGCCCAGGACACCCCGCTGTTGTGCGGTGTGAAGCCCAACGGTCCGGCTCTCGTCGAGGATCTCGAGGATGCCGGAGGTTGTGGGGCCGTGTTGTCCCGTCTGTCCGACATGATCGATCTCGATCAGCTCACGGTGAGCGGACTCACAATCGGCGAAGTTCTCGAAGAGAGTGAGCGGAAACCGGGCGACCTGCTCAGAACGGTCGACGACCCTTACGCGCCGTTCTCAGGCCTGATGATCCTCCGTGGAACCCTGGCCCCGAACGGCGCCATCGTGAAGAGAAGCGCAGTGGAGGGTGCACTCTCGACCTTCACCGGTCCCGCACGGGTATTCCGGACCGAGGCCGAGGCGATGGATGCCCTGGGGAGTGGAGAGATCCAGGCAGGAGACGTCGTCGTCCTTCGCGGTCTCGGTCCGAAGGGCGGACCTGGCACGGTCTTCGCTGCCAGCTTCGTCGCGGCGGTCGCCGGAGCCGGAATGGCGACCGAGATCGCCGTCGTGACCGACGGCGAACTATCAGGGCTGAACAGGGGTCTCACGGTCGGCCAAGTCATGCCCGAAGCCGCCGAAGGCGGTCCACTCGCGGCAGTCCGTGACGGCGACATGATCGAGATCGACCTCGACCGGCGCGCTCTCGACCTGGTCGTTCCCGCGGATGAAGTAGCGGAGCGTCTCGCTGGAGAACCCGTGCTCGATCCGGCACCACGGGGTTGGCTCCAGATCTACCGCCGAAACGTCTCGCCCATCGAGCACGGCGCCACGATCGTCGGAGAGCCGGAGCGCCGGCAGTGAAGGATCGGCATGACGTCGTCGTCTGCGGCGCCGGGATGGCCGGGCTCACCGCTGCCGTCGCCGCGCAGGACGGAGGCGCCGATGTCGTGGTCATCGAGAAGGGCCCATCCTGCGGTGGGTCGGCCGTCATCTCGAACGGATTCGTCTGGACACACGATTCCCTCGATCGTGTCCATGAGCTGGTCCCGAACGGAAACCCGGAACTGCAGGGCATCGTCGTCGACAATCTCGATGCGGACATGGCATGGCTCGCGACCCTGGGCCTGCGCACCGGCCCGAAACGGCAGGTGCTCGACTACGGGTCCGGCTGGCAGGTGGACCCCAATGAGATGATCGACACGCTCCGGTCCACGTTCGAGCGGCGTGGTGGCGACGTCCTCCTCGACACCCCCCTGCGTCGGTTCCGCTCCGAGGGAGTCGACAGGATCGTGGACTGTGGCGACGGTCGGACGGTGCGCTGCGGGGCTGTCGTGGTCGCCACGGGTGGATTCCAGGGCGACGGTGCTCTCGTGTCGGCCCACTGCGCACCTCCTGGGAACCTCTATCACCGTTCGAATCCGTGGAGCACCGGCGACGGACTCGCTGCTGCGACGGCGATTGGCGGCGCGGTGAGTCGTGGGATGAATCACTTCTACGGGCACGCGATGCTCGCACCGCCCAGCCGATTCGGACCGCGTCAGTTCGGTGAGGTCACGCAGTACCAGGGCCACTTCTCGGTGGCGCTGGACCTTGACGGCGTCCGGTTCGCCGTCGAGTCGCGTGGTACCGGCGAGGAGGTCCTCAACCAGAGCCTCGCAAAACGGCCGGGAGGCACTGGGGTCTACATCGTCGATGCTGCGGGAGCCGAACGCTTCTCGCTCCCACCTGACCTGCTGAAGACGTCGACGGTGCTCGAGAGGGCTCATGGGTACGGCGCCGCGGCGACAGCGGACGACCTGGATGATCTCTGCGATGCGCTCTCCTCGTGGGGGGTGGCACGCGAACGGGCTCGACGCGAGCTCGCTCGGGCAACCGAGCCTGAGGCAGGGAGTGCACCCGCGCTGGGAGCCGGGCCCTACAGCGCCGTGCTCGTCAAGGCTGCCATCACCTTCACGATGGGAGGACTAGCCGTCGACGAGACGATGCGCGTGCTTGACCGCGCCGCGAGCACGTCGCCCTTGGCGACGCTGGTCGACGACTTCTCGCAGTTCCGCCAGCGGCCCATCGAGTGGCTGTTCGCCGCAGGGTGTGATGTGGGTGATGTCAGTCACGATTCGTACGTCGGTGGGCTGGCGACCGCTCTCACGACCGGACGCCTTGCCGGGGCAGGCGCAGCGGCCTCGGTCGCGCCCTCACCGATCGGAGCAAACCGATGAGCAGGTCCGAGCGTCCCAGTGGCCTCGTCCCGATCAAGCAGGTGGACGTCTACACGGAGGTCCGTCGCAGTCTCGAGGGCCTGATCGACAATGGGGCATACGAACCGGGCGACAAGTTGCCGGGCGAACGCCAGCTCTCAACCGATCTTGGGATCTCGCGCATGGCGGTGCGCGAGGCGATGAAGGTGCTCGAGTACATGGGCCGGGTGGAGATCCGCCACGGATCCGGGACATTCGTGAAGGCGGTCGGCGGCGACCCCCTCGTCCAGCACCTGCTCGGTGATCGTGAGATCGACGAGGCCTTCATCAGCGAGCTCGTCGATGCCCGCGCGGCGATCGAGGAGGCTCTCGTTCGGGCCGCCGTGGACAACCTCGACGACGAAGCCGCTGCCGGTCTTGCCCGAGTCCTCGAACGCAACGAGAGAGAGCAACTCGAAGACCTCGAGGTCGGCTCGCTGAACCTACTGTTCGAGCAGCGGATCGCCGGTATCGCCGATAGCGCCATTCTTGCCTCGCTCCAGAGGGCCATTCACGAAGTATGGGTGATCGCGCTCGGACAGCTCGGTCTTTCGCCCGGGCACAAGGATCGGCTCCACCAAGAGCACCTCGAGATCTATGAGGCGATGGTCGCCCACGATGTGGACACGGCAACGGAACTGATGACGAATCACGTGCGCAGTGTGCGTCCGGGCATGGTTCCCGAGGAGCAGGAATGATTGGCGAGGTGGCGATCCGGCTGGAGGGATTGTCCAAGTCCTTCGGCGGAGTCCGTGCTGTTCGGGACGTCACCCTGGACGTCCGCTCGGGGGAGATCCTCGCCCTCGCCGGAGCCAATGGTGCAGGGAAGTCGACGCTGGCGGCCATGGCCTCGGGTGCACTCAAGCCCGACTCCGGATCGATCAGCCTCGGTGGTCACACCTATGACGCCCTCAGTCCGGTGGAGGCTGTCGAGCACGGTGTCGTCATCATTCGTCAGGAGCCCGAGTTCGTGCCCACGCTGAGCGTGGCCGAGAACCTCGCGCTCGGCCGGGAGAACGCCCGGTTCGGCATCGTCAGTCGACGCCGACAGCGCCGACGAGCGTTCGCCGCGCTGCGTCGCATCGGCGTCGAGCTCGATCCTGATACGTCCGTGGGAGATCTGTCGCCGGCCCTGCGGCAACAGGTCGAGATCGCAAGGGCCCTCGCTCAGGGCGAGGCCGTCGCGTTCTTCGACGAGCCCACGGCCGCTCTCGGTCCCGGAGAGACCGAAGTCCTCTTCGATCTGATTCGCCGTCTCGCGGCCGAAGGTGTCGGCATCGTCTACGTGTCGCATCGCCTAGAAGAGATCTTCGCGGTGTGTGATCGCGTCGCCGTCCTGCGGGACGGCGAGCTCGTGACCGATCGCGCGATCCACGAACTGGACGAGGACGCACTCGTCGAGCTCATCGCGGGACGGCACCTCGATCGTCCCGAAGCACGCTCGGCCCTTGGTCGTCGGGGTGAGGAGGTCATGGTCCTCGCTGGTGTGTCCTCACGGGGCCAAAGGCTCGACGACGTCGACCTCGAGCTGCGCAAAGGCGAGGTGCACGGGGTCTTCGGCATCGTGGGTGCTGGGCGTACGCGACTCGCACGTCTGCTCGTCGGGTTGGAGGCGCTGGACAGCGGATCGATGACACTCGACGGCGCGAGGTACTCGCCGAGCTCACCTCACGCCGCAGGTCGACATGGCGTCATGATGGTGCCCGAGGACCGCAAGAACGCCGGCGTCTTCGCGATGATGACTGCCGCTTACAACCTCACAGCGTCGCGGCCACCGTCTGGGGCCGCCGGTTGGATCACGCATCGCCGCGAGCTCGGAGCTTCGACGGATCTGATGGAGCGCCTCGACCTTCGGCCGCGGGCTCCCCGGCAGCCCGGCTCGTCGTTCAGTGGCGGGAATCAGCAAAAGCTCGTTCTCGGTAGGGCGATCGCCGTGGCGGACCGGGTCCTGGTGGTCGATGAGCCCACCCGTGGCGTGGACATCGGCGCAAAATCGGAGATCCACCGACAAATCCGCGAGCGCGTCGCGGCCGGGGTCGCCGTCCTCGTGATCAGTTCGGATCTGGAGGAACTGCTGGAGTATTGCGACGTGATCACCGTGATGAGCCGGGGAACGGTTGTGGCGGACTTCCAGCCACCGTTCGACCATGTCGCCATCGTTGCAGCGGCAACCCGGGGTGACACGAAGGAGCGCACTGGTGGCTGAGCTTCAAGACAGGCCTGAATCACCGGTGGCCGACGGCGCCCTGGCGCCCGACGAACGACGCTCCGAGGGTTCTGAGGCCACGGGTTGGTCCGCCGTGATTGCGCGGTGGGCACGCCGAAACTCTGCTGTCGCATCCGTCACGGTGGTTCTCGTCGCGATAGTCGTCTTCACGGCGATCCGCTCCGATCGTTTCCTCACGGCCGGGAACATCCGAAACGTTCTCTTGCAGTCAGCTGTCCTCGCGATCGTGGCATCGGGGATGACCCTCCTGATGGTCTCCGGTGGCATCGACCTCTCGGTTGGGGCCATGGCATCGCTGGTCGGTGTCGTGGCGGCCGAGATGATGAACGACGGCGGAAGCGTGTTTCTTGCCATCATCACGGCGCTCGCGCTCTCTACGACGATCGGAGCCACGAACGGCGTACTCGCTGCGTACAGCAGATCCCACCCATTCATCGTCACACTCGGCGTCGGCATCTTGTTACGCGGAATCGCCGTTCGGATAACCGATGGCCTCCCCATCTCTGGACTCCCTCAGGGGTTCAACCGGTTCGCATCGAACCAGTCGCTCGGATTGGCGAACCCGGTCTGGTTTGCGATCGGTGCACTGATTCTCGTCGCTCTGGTCCTCCGGTACACCGTTTTCGGGCGGCGGCTCTACGCCATCGGTGGAAACAGCACCGCCGCTGAGCTGGCCGGGGTCCGTGTCCGGCGCCAGAAGATCGCCCTGTACGCGGTGAACGGATTGCTGGTCGGGGTGGCCGCTCTCCTGTTGACGAGCCGCATCTCCTCGGCCAGTGCCTTCATGGGCGACGGCTTGGAGCTGCGGGCGATCGCAGCCGTGGCCGTCGGAGGTACACCGCTCGCCGGGGGCCGAGGTGGGGTCGGGGGGACGCTGATCGGCGTTCTGTTGCTCGGGGTCATCTCCAACAGCCTCAACCTGCTCGGGATCGAGTCCGCGTGGCAGGACGTCATCGAGGGATCAGTCGTCGTCGTGGCGGTCATGTCCCAGCGCAGCCGCACCTAGGCGCCCAAGATTTTCGCTCAGTTCCAGAACCAAGAGAGGGAGATTAGGCAATGAAAAATAGAAAGAACCCAACAATAATGATCCTAATCGGGATCGTTGTCATGTTCGCCATGCTGGCAGCGGCCTGTGGGGATGACGACGACACTGCATCCAGCGACGATGGTGCGGCGTCCGATGACGGGTCGTCGGGTGATGATGGTGCTGCGTCCGATGACGGGTCGTCGGGTGACGATGGTGCGGCGTCCGATGACGGGTCGTCGGGTGATGATGGTGCGGCGTCCGATGACGGGTCGTCGGGTGATGATGGTGCTGCGTCCGATGACGGGTCGTCGGGTGACGATGGTGCGACAGCGGACCCGCTGAAAATCGCATACATCCAGACAGGATCGTTCGACTACTACCAGAGCGGCGTCGACGGAACAGAGCTCCTCGCGGATGAACTGGGTGTCGAACTCATCGTCTTGAACAGCGACTTGGACGCGGAGACCGAAATCGCCAACGTGGAGGATGCGCTGACGCAGGATATCGACGGTCTCGTGGTCTTCTCGGTGACCCGGGCCTCCGAGGAAGCGACGCTGAACGCTGCCAATGATGCCGGTGTGCCGACTGCAGTTCTCTACGGGTACGCGCCCGAGCTCGAAGATCAGGGAGTCGTCTTCGTTCAGGCCGGCGTCGAGGATGTCGGGCGAATCGCCGGCACCTGGATGGCGGACAACATCGAGTCCGGAGAGGTCGCCATGATCCAGGGCGCACTGGGCCGAGGCGATGTCGAGGGTTATACGGCCGGGTGGCAGGAAGGCGTCGCCTCCAACTCCGACCTCGAGATCGTCGCTGAGATCAGTGCGAACTGGAGTCGAGCCGAGGCTGTCACGGTCATGGAGGACATCATCACGGCGAATCCGGACCTGGTCGGTGTCTGGGTCAACAACGAGGACATGGCCATCGGGGCGATCCAGGCGATCGAGGCCGCAGGGCTGAGCGACCAGATCACTGTGGTCTCGATGAACGGCTCGCCTGAGGGTCTCGCGGCGGTCGAGTCCGGTCAGATCGCCGCCACCGTTGGTTGGTCCCCGGCGCAGGAAGCCCAGATGGCTCTGGTCCGCCTCGTCGACTACGTCCGCAATGGGGTGGAACCCGATCAGGTCCTCTGCTCGCCGCCACTCGTCCTCATCACCGAGGACAACCTCGATGCAGCGAGCCCTTGGGTGCCGACCGCCGAGTCTACTGCGGCGGCCGTTGAGGCCGCCTGCTTCAGTAGCTGATCGCAGGCTCGTGCCGACCGGTTCCTCCCCCTGGCCCGTCGGCACGAGCCTCGTTCCCGCCCCGGGTTCGCCATGATCTCAGAACCGTCGCCTGCCGGAGCCGATAGCCACCGCCTCCGGCGGAAGTGCCTGGAGTGGGTTGTGGTCGCACTGAGCCCGGAGCCGTTCGACTGTTGCGCGTGGGCGCATGGGGACGCATCGGCGGGAACGGGACGTGTGGGCAGACTTCACCCACCGTGAATGGTTACGATCCTGCTGCTACGCCTGAGACCGCACAGCGGGGCCGGGCGCCCTCTGACGGGACCGCCAGCCCGAGGCCGTTGCGGCCTACCGGCGGGAGGGCTTCGTCGACGCGGCGCCGTGGGGCCGGTGGGTGGACATCCCCCAGGCGGTCTGCATGATGCGCCCGATTCGACTGGCGTAGTCCTGATATCGAGATATCATGCCCTCATGACGAAGCAGACAACGGTTCGGCTACCCGAGGAGCTCGCTGACGAGGCCGAGGCCGTTGCGCGGGTACGCGGGACGAGTGTCAATCAGCTGATCGTCGATTCCCTCACTCGGGAGATCGATCGGGTTCGAGCCGACAAGGACTTCACATCTCGCGCGATACGCCTTCTCGAGCGGGACAAGGAGTTGCTCGACCGCCTTGCGAAGTGACCCGCTATCTAGGGCTGGCCGAGTACCTCTGGTTGGCCGAGCAGGTCACCGGGGTGCCGGCATGGGCGCTGGCGAAGTCAAGCCGCATCGACCTCGCTGATTCCGCGCTCCACGCCCCCGGTGCGGGCTTCGGTGAGGAGGAGTTCTACCCCGACATCGTCGACAAGGCAGCAGTCCTCTGCTGGCGCTTGGCGCGGAACCACCCGCTTCCGGATGGGAACAAGCGGGCCGCGTGGGCCGCGCTGGTCATGTTCATCGACCTCAACGGGGGGCGGTGGGAGCCCGAGTCTCTCGATGTGGACGATGCGGAGAGCGCAATGCTCGCTGTCGCGGCCGGAAACATCGACGAGGGCGAGTTCGCTCGCTGGTTGCGCGAGCGGGTGGTATTCGAATAGGGGCGTTTCGAACCGGAGTGTCCCAGGGCGGTAGTGTCGCCCGCCAAGGGGGACACACGTGGAAGAGCCAACATCACGCTCGGTCGTTGTGCTCGGTGCAGGATCACTCGGTTCGGTCTACGCAGCTTGGCTGGCCGACGCCGGTCACGACGTCACGATCGTCGCACGGACGGCGCATGCCGAAGCCGTGGCGGCCGGCGGACTGCGGTTCCGGACCCTCGACGGCGCTGAGCGCGTCGTCGCGATGGGGGCGGTCGACGCCGCTGCGGACGCGCCCGACGCCGACATGGTCCTCGTCGCCGCGAAGAACTTCGACGTCGCGGGTCTGCTGGGCGACTACACCGGGGGCCCCTCGCTCGCGTTCTCGATACAGAACGGCGTCGCCCAGGCTGATCCGCTCGTCGAGCGATTCGGCGAAGCCGCAGTCGGATGCGTGTCGATGGTCGGTGGCACGCTCGAAGAGCCCGGCGTCGCGTCCCACACCTTCACCGGCTCCACGTACCTCGGTGACCTCGACACGACCCGTCCGGGTGCAGCCGCCGAGATCGCGGCCATCCTTCCGTGTCAGACCGAGGTCCGCGACGACATCGTCGACGTCTTGTGGTCCAAAGGCGTGCTCGCCGCCGCGGCGATGGGCGTGCAGGGCCTGACCCGTATGGACTACTTCCGGATGCTCATGACGACCGAGACATGTGACGCCTTCCTGGACGTGGCCCTCGACGGGGCCGCCATCGCAGCCGCCGAAGGGATCTCCATGGTGGACATGCCGGGCCCCCTCCAGGCGGGTTCGCTCGTGCGACTGTCGCGAGCGGACGCGCGTGCGCGGCTCACGTCGGTGGGTCAGCACCTCGTCGACGCCGGCCAGACCGACATGAAGGTCTCCGCTCTGCAGTCGATCGAGCGACGCCGCCCGCTCGAGATCGACGCGGTCTACAACGACCTGCTCGCCGTCGCCGACCGCCACGAACTGGCGGTCCCGGCGCTGCGTACCGTCGCCCGGCTGATGACGGGTGTCGACACGCAGATCCGCGCCGAGATCGGCCGCGAACTGTGAGGACTCCGATGTCCCGAGGAGGAACACGACGATGAAGGTTTCCGATCTCGCCGGGATGATCCGGCTCGGCCCGCAGGGCCTCGATCGTCTCAACAGCTACGGCGACTTCGAGAAGGTCGCGAAGCGGCGGCTGCCGAAGATGATCTACGACTTCGTCGCCGGCGGTGCCGACGGCGAGGTCACCCTGCGCGCCAACCGGACCGCCTTCGAGCAGGTCCGTTGGGCACCACGATTTCTCTCCGACGTCTCCGGCCGTGACATCTCGACGAAGGTCTTCGATCACCAACTCGACGTCCCGTTCATCTGCGGCCCGGCAGGCCTCGCCCGGCTCGTGCACCGCGAGGGTGAACTGGCCACCGCCCGCGCCGCCGGGAAGGCCGGCACGGTCTTCGTCGTGAGCACCGGCTCGAGCTACTCGATGGAGGAGATCGCCGACGTCGCGACCGGACCGGTCTGGTTCCAGCTCTACCTCTGGAAGAGCCCCGAGGTGGTCAAGTCCCTCGTCGACCGGGCGAAGCGGTCGGGGTACGAGGCGCTGGTGTTGACCATCGACGTGCCGGCCGTGGGCAAGCGCGAGCGGGACTTCCGCAACGGCATGACCCTCCCTCCGCAGATCCGACTGCGGGGAGCCCTCGACACCTCGTGGCGGTGGTGGTGGCTGTACCACCTGCTGACCGGTCCCGATATCAACTTCGGCAGCCTCACCGACGTGGTCGAGGGCGACGTGGACGTGGCATCGGTCGGCGTCTACGTGGACCGTGAGCTCAACGATCCCACCAAGACCTGGGCGGACCTCTCAGAGCTGCGGCGCATGTGGGACGGCCCGTTGCTGGTGAAGGGCGTCATGACCGCCGCCGACGCCAAGCACGCCGTCGATCATGGGGCCGACGGCGTGATCGTCTCGAATCACGGCGGACGGCAACTCGATTCCGTGCCCGGTGCGCTCGAGGTGCTCCCGGAGGTCGTCGACGTGGTCGGTGACCGCGCCGAGGTGATCCTCGACGGTGGCGTGCGGCGCGGCGAGGACATAGTGAAGGCCAAGGCCCTCGGGGCTTCGGCCACCATGGGCGGACGGCCCTGGTTCTGGGGACTGTGTGCCGGCGGCGAAGGCGGCGTCACGAAGATGCTGGACATCTTCAAGGCCGACGTCGTGCGGACGCTCGCACTGATCGGCGTCGCGCGCTACGACGACGTCGACGGCACCTCGCTACGCGACGACTGAGTGGCCCGGCGGTCCAACGCCCGGCGACCGGAAACCGTGTCGGTCCGCCTCAGGTGCTGATGAGGTTCTGTTCCACCTGATCCACGATGCCCTCGACCAACTTCTGGAGGGCATCGTCGTCGAGCGTCCCCACCGGGTGGGGCAACACGTTGGTCGGGTAGGACTCCATACCGAGGGTCGGGGCGAAAGACGCCACGACCGGAATGAACGGCTCAGTGATGATCAGGGCGGCGGGGATTCCCAGGGCTTCGATCTGGACGGCGTCGTGCAAACTGCACGCGGTGCAGGCGCCTCAGTCACCCACCCCGGAGATCACCAGGTGGGAACGGGCCGCGAACATCTCGGCCGTGTCGCGGTCGATCGGCTTGCCCGCCGCGGGCTTGGAGTGGATGTCCACCCGGGTGATCGGCAGCCGCTCGGTCAGGCGGTCGGCGAGCATCGTCAAGATGGTCTTCGCGTTCGACTTGCCGTTGTCGATGAGTGTGATCGTCCACTCTTCGCCCTCGGCTGGACGGCGGCGCGGAGCCATCGAGACGGACGTCGTGACCGTCTCGTACTCCGGTGACAACACGGTGATGGTGCTCATCGCAACCCCCTGTGACGTCTCGAGGACGTCGTCGAATTCAATGCTAGCCGACGACCGGAAGACCCTGCCCGGGTGGCATGACGCGGCGATGGGCCGCGGCCGAGTTGTTGGGTGGTGCCCAGGCGGGGATGTAGGCCGACCAGCCGGCGCCGTGGCCCCCCGCGGTCACCAGGAAGATGTCATCGGGGCTTCCGACCCGGGGGAACAGCCCGTCGTCGTCGGGAACCATCGGGATGGAACTGGAGGTGTCGACCTTGATGCCGGCGGCCTCGAGTTGCTCCGCTGAGAGGCGGGCGTGGTGCGCGACCGTCTCGCGGACCTTCTGACGGCTCCAACCCGCTTCCGCGATCGCGCCCCCGTGCTCCGGGCCGAGCAGCACGATGACCTGGGAGCGCCGACCGGCACACAGCGTGGACGGGGTGTTCATGGCGGCCGCGTACATCCGGCACAGGGCGTCGGGATCGCCCTGGGTGAGGTTGGCGATCTGGTGGGGGCCCTCGGTTCCCATGATCATCACGCACGACTCGTCGGACCCGTAGCCGAACTCGTCGCGTAGCCGCTCCCAGTCTCCGTAGGGCTGGTTCTCGCCGATGCACATCGTGAACTTGCCGGGGTTGCCGAACGAACTCGCGTCCATCTCACCCGTGCGGGCGCCGAAGACGTTGCGTGCGACGAGGCGCAGTGCACGACCGATCGAGGCGTTGGCCCGGTTGCCGGGGCCGAGCACGTTGTGGGTGGCCTTGATCCCGATCTCCTCGACCACGGGGCCCGAGACAACCAGGCACAGGGCGGCACCGCCGGTGGAGGTCATCACGGTGTGGGCGTTGAACGCGTCATCCATCATCGCGGACAGCCCGGCGACGACGACGGGGAAATGGATCGGCAGGCACCCCGCCAGCACGGCGTTGATGGCCGCTTTCTCGGCGGTGAGTTCACGGTCACGGTCCGTGACGACCCCGATCACGGCATCGGGGTCGAGTCCCGCATGCGAGAGCATCGCCTCGACGCGTTTGGGGGTGGGCGCGACGACGGGAGGCCGTCGGTCCATCCCCTGGCGTGGAACTCCTCGAGCATGTCGCCCTCGTCGAAGGTGACCCTCTCCGATGTCAGCTCTGCCACGGTGTCTTCCCCCTGTGCGCTGTGGACGCCGCCGCGCATCGCAGCTCGCGAGGCGCTCCCGGTCCTGAACGTACCGGGCGCTTGTTGCCCCGACAAACGATCGTTTGGTAGGCCTAGGCCATGTCTTCCAAGGTAACCACCCTGGCTGAAGCAGCCGAGTCGGTGCCGGACGGAGCCACGATCGCACTGGGGGGCCTGTCGATGAACAGCGCACCCATGGCACTCGTGCGCGAACTCGTCCGGCAGGAGAAGCGCGATCTCACGCTGGTCGCCATCGTCGCGGGGATGCCCGTGGACTGGCTGGTCGCCGGCGGATGCGTGTCGCGCGTGCTGAGCGGGCTGATCTCCTTCGAAGGGCTCGGCCTCGCACCCAACTTCCGCCATGCGGTGCAGTCCGGCGCTGTCGCCATCGAGGAGTACTCCGAGCACCTGTTGATCGCGCGCTGTCAGGCGCAGGCCTACCAGTTGCCGTTCATGCCCACGAAGGCGGGTCTGGGCACCGACGTGTTGGGGCTCCACACCGAGTCGGGCACGATCCGCGAGGAGGTCGACGAGGCGACCGGTGAGCGCTACGTCGCGTGCACCCGCCTGCCGATCGACATCTCCCTCGTGCACGCCCACGAGGCCGACGACGCCGGCAACGTCCGTGTACTGCCGAAGCTCGTATGGATGGACTCCGAGATCGTCAACGCCGCCGACCGGACGATCGTGACCGTCGAGCGGATGGTCCCGCACCGGACCTTCACCGACGAACCCGAGAAGACGACCTATCCCCGCTTCATGGTGGACTCCGTGGCCCCGGCCACCCACGGAGCGTTCCCCACTTCCTGCTTCCCCGACTACAGACACCACTCGCCGTTCTTCCTCGAGTATTCGAAGGCGTCGCGCGATCCTGAAGCTTTCCGGACCTTCTTCACTGAGCGGGTGGTGGCGCCCGAGACCTGGGAGGACTTCCTCGACGCCAACGGCGGGGCGGCGGCACTGTTGACCACGGAGGGACGGGCATGAGCGAGATCCCCGAGGTTCCCGGCTACGACTGCACCATCGACGAGTTGATGGTCGTCACGTTCTCACGGGCGCTGCCCAACGACACGAAGGCCTTCAACGGCGCCGTGTCGTTCATCCCGGTGTGCGCCTACCTGCTCGCCCGCCGGACCCACGCGCCCGATCTCGTGTGGGCGGCATCGTCGATCGCGATCGACGCCGACCCGGCTGAGATCGGCGAGTCGACTCTGTCGGACTCGCTGTGGGGTGGCGCCGCGATGTTGTCGAACTCACCGTTCGACTTCTGGACCTGGTCCCAGGGTCGGCGCTACAACACCTTCGCCTTCCGCGGTGCCCAGATGGACGCGTACGGCAACGTCAACAACACGGTGATCGGGCCCTACGACTCGCCCAAGGTCCGCCTCCCCGGTGGTGGCGGCATGGCCGATCTCGGCTGCATGATCCCGCGTATCTACCTGTGGAGCTCGACGCACGATTCGCGGACCTTCATCGAGAACCTCGACTTCAGGTCAGGGATCGGCTGGGGCGACGGCGGCGACCACCGCGAGCGCCTCGGATTGCCCGGCGGGCCCCAGCTGTGCATCACCAACATGTGTGTCTTCGACTTCGACCCCGACTCGAAGCGGATGCGTATCAAGAGTCTGCATCCGGGCGTCACCGAGGAGCAGGTGCGCGAGGCGACCGGCTTCGAGATAGCGCCGAGCGACGGCGAGATCGCCGTGACGGCGCAGCCCAGTGCCGAGGAGCTGCACATCCTGCGGACCGAGGTCGATCCGACCGGGGCCCGCAGGCGCGAGTTCTGAGAGCGCTCCGGGCGTGCGCTACGGACTGATCCTGCCGATCCAGGCGATCGGCGTGCCGCTGGACCAGCTCTTCGACGAGCTCGTGGAGGAGACGCAGGCGGCGGAGGCGGCGGGATTCGACGCCGTCTTCCTCCCCGAGTTCCATCAGGCCCGGGGCGGCGCGCTCATCTCGCCGTATCTCCTCGGCGCGGCCCTGCTACAGGCCACCTCGACGATCCGTTTCGGTGCCGCCGTGCTGGCCGGCCCGCTGCACCATCCGGTGCGTCTGGCCGAGGATCTGTTGATGCTGGATTGGATCAGCCGCGGTCGTGTCATCTGCGGGCTCGGGATCGGGCACCAGGAACCGGACTTCGCCCTCTACGGCATGGACCGCGACGAGCGCCCGGCGATCGTAGAAGAGGTCCTGGAGGTTCTCCAGGGGTGCCTGTCCGGCGAGCCCTTCGAGCACCACGGGCGCTTCTATGACGTCGCCGGTCACGTCACGCCCTCGCCCTACAGCGATCCCCGCCCCGAGATCTGGATGGGTTCGCACGCCCGGGCGGGGCTCGAGCGGGCAGGCCGGTGGGCCGACCGTTGGATCTGTGACCCCCAACGTGACGCGCAGACGGTGGGACGGCTCGCCGACCACTACCGGGCTGCCGCCGACGACCTCGGTCGACCCCACTCGGTAGCCCTGTTCCGCGAAGCGTGGATCGGCGACTCCGCGGAGCAGTGCGCACGAGACTGGGGTCCGCACGCCCTCGCAGTCCATCGCCTCTATTACAACGTCGGCGTCTACCGGAAGGTGTTCGAACCGTGGGTCGACGAGGTCGTCGACAGGGCGGACTTCACCTTCGAGAGGCTCGCACCGGGGCGGTTCCTTTTCGGCTCGGGTGACGAGATCCGCGCGACGGTCGCCGAGTGGGAGGCGGTGACCGGGGCGGACTACATGGCGCTGCGGATGCGCCACCCGGGGGGACCGGGCCACGAAGCCACGCTGGAGGCAATCGCCCGTTTCGGGGCCGAAGTCATCGCCGTCGACTAGACGGCACAGCAACGAGTGCCGCGTCCGACGCGGCGGGACGGGAGTAGCGATGTTGGTGCAGGGAGCAGTCGGAGTCGTCACCGGAGGGGCCTCGGGTCTGGGCGAGGGGGTGATCAGGATGCTCGCCGCGAGCGGCGGCAAGGGGATCATCTTCGACCTGCCGTCGTCGAAGGGGGCGGACCTCGTCGCCGAACTGGGCGAGGACACGGTGCGTTTCGTGCCGGTCGACATCACCGACCCCGCACAGGTCACAGCTGCAGCCGAGGCGGCGGGAGAGGCCTTCGGCCGGGTCGATCTCCTGGTCAGCTGTGCCGGCATCAGCTCGGCCAAGCGGATGTTGAGGCGCGACGGCGAGGTCCACCCGCTCGAACACTTCCGCGCCCACGTGGACGTCAACCTCGTCGGGCTGTTCGACGTGGTCCGCAACATCGTGCCCGTCATGGCGCGCAACGAGCCCTCTGACGAGGGCGAGCGGGGCCTCATCGTCAATCTGGCATCGATCGCCGGCATCGAGGGGCAGGTCGGTCAGATGTCCTACGCCGCGTCGAAAGGTGGCGTGATCGGCCTCACGCTGCCGCTGGCCCGTGACCTCGCATCGTGGGGCATCCGGGTCATGACGATCTGCCCGGGGACGATGCACACCCCCATGCTGGCGACCCTCTCCGACGAGATGATCGAGGGCCTGGCCGAGCAGAACGTCTTCCCCAAGCGCCTCGGCGCTCCCGCCGACCTCGCAGGTCTCGTCGCCCATTTCATGGAGAACACCTTCCTCAACGGCGATGTCGTGCGGCTCGACGCGGCGCTGCGGATGTCACCGCGATGAGCTCTCGGTCGTGGGAGCGGTTCCGGATCGACGAGGTCGGTGACGGCGTCGTGGACCTCGTCATCGACCGGCCCGACAAGCTCAACGCGATGGACAGGTTGTTCTTCGACGAGCTCATCGACGTGATGGACCACGTGACCCACGAGCCGTCCATCCGGGTCGTCGTGTTGGCCGGGGAGGGCCGTGCTTTCTCCGCCGGTGGCGACATCGCCACGTTTCCCGCCCTGACACTCGACGTCGACGCCGCCCGGGCGCACGTGCGGGTGGTGTTCGACGCGTTCCATGCGGTCGAGCGGGCCGGGGTTCCCGTCATCGCCGCCGTGAACGGGATCGCCCACGGCGGCGGGCTCGAGATCCTCTGCGCCGTGGACTACACGATCGCCGCGGAGCACGCGACGTTCGGATTCCGCGAATCCGCGCACGGTCTCGTGCCCGGATTCGGGATCGTGAAGGGCGAACGGAAGATGGGTGCCGCGTGGACCTGGAGGCTGGTGTCGACAGCCGAGGTGATCGATGTCGCGACGGCCCGGGAGATCGGCGTCGTCCAGGAGATCGTGGCGGCCGATGCGCTTCTGGACCGCGCCCACGAGTTGGCGGCCGCCGCGGCCGCGAACCCGGCCTCCGCGCTGAGGTCAGCCAAGCATCTCCTGAACCGAGACACTGACGCGGGGCTCGTCGCCGCGGTGGAGACGACGGCTCTGCTCTTCGGCACGAACGAGACAGCAGAACTCGTCGACCGGTTCCTCGGGCGCCCCCGCGGCTGAGGTAGGCCGGGCGAACGGCCCGGCCGAAGAGCGAACCACCGTGCTCAGGTTCGGGGGTGGGGTGCCGATGAAGACCCCATGTTCCGCGGCGGACGCGGCGTGGGTCGACGCCCACGCGTAGGCACCCTTCTCGTCTGTCTCGCGCTCGTGCCGTTGGTGGGGCTGACGTGGTTGGCGTTGTCCCGGACCATCGCCGCCATGGACGCGAGTTCCGCCGCGCAGGACCTTGCCAGCTCCACCGACAGGGCTGTGCTGTTCGTCAACCTCGAGGCGGCGGTCGACCAGGAGCAGACCTGGGCTCAGGCGGCCGGACTCGCCGAGTCGCTCGGGATCGCTCCACCCTTGTTGTCGGCATTCGTCGGCTTCGACCTACCTGCCGCGCTCGATGAAGCGCGGCAGGGACTCGACGGTCTCGCTGATCGGATCGACGACAGCGAGTTCGCCGTCGCCCTGCGAGCACAGCTGGGCGAGGCGAGACGGGCTGACCTGATGCCCGACGAGCTCGCCGATGCATACGAGCAGCTCCGCAACTTCGTCGCCGCCCGGAGTCAGCTCGAGATGCGACGTGTCCTGACCGATGCGGCGGGGGTCGACAGTGCCGAGGGCCTGGTCGATGCGGCGCTGGTGGTCGAGGCGACGGCGTCGATGCGGGCCTCGTTCACGGGTCAGGTCGGAGCGTTCTTCTCGATAGCGCTCGGTGAGCTGGGGATCGTGGAGGATCCGTTGTCCGAGCTGGCGCTCGAGGCTACGGCGTACGACAACGCCGGGAAGCGGGTGGAGGCACTCTCAGTGGACGGTTCGCGGACAGCGGCCGTGTTCGACGCCCTTCCGGCGGATCCGAACGTAGGCCTCTTTCTTGCAGAGGTCGAGGAGCTTCTCGCTGACGTGTACGACGGAGACGGTCTCACCGACACCACCATGATGGTCGAGGTGGGAGCCACGTCCATCTCCCCGGAGGATCTCACCCGCCTGGGGACGAGCTTCGCCGCCGCCGGCATCGGCGCGGATTCCCATGTCGACCTCGTGGTCACCGCCGGCGTCGACGTGTTGGACTTCGTTGACTCGGCCGCATCCTCGGCGAGGGCAACCGCCTGGTGGGTGATGGCCGTGGCGACGATCATCGGTCTGATCACCGTCTCGGTGACGTTGGCTACGGCGCGGGCGATCGTACGGCCGCTCAGGCTGCTGTCGGACGCCGCCGACTCGCTGAGACGGGGCGACCTGGCTCACCAGGTTCCGCTGAGTGGACCTCGGGAGGTCCGCTCGGTCGGCCATGCCCTCGCCGAGGCTGTCGACAATCTCCGCCTCGGTGAGCGCCAGGCCGACGCACTCGCGGTCGGGTCACTCGACGACCCCGTGTTCGACGTCGAGGCCAAGGGGCACTTCGGCTCCTCCCTGCAGGCGGCCGTGGAGCGGCTGCGGGTCTCGCTTGCCGAACGGGAGGAGTACCGCCGCCGCCTCAGCCACCAGGCCGCCCACGACGGCCTCACCGGTGTTCCCAATCGGCGAGCCGTCATCGACCACCTCGAGCAGGCCGTCGCCCGTACCGCACGTTCCGATGCGACGCTGGCGGCCTTCTTCGTCGACGTGGACGGCTTCAAGTCGGTGAACGACATCCACGGCCACCCGGCCGGGGATGCACTGTTGAGGACCGTCGCGCAGCGTCTCGGTGAGGCTGTTCGCGGCGGAGACCTGGTCGGGCGTCTCGGCGGTGACGAGTTCCTCGTCGTCGCGGAGCCCGTGACCGATGTCGACGATGCCTATGTTCTGGCCGAGCGAATCCGCACCTCTGTCACCAAACCGGTGTCGACGCCCGCCGGGGTCATCGAGCCGACGATCAGCATCGGGGTCGCGGTGTCGCAGGCCGGTCGGTTCACCGCCGACGAGTTGATCCGGGACGCCGACCTCGCCGTCTACCTGGCGAAGGAGCGGGGCAGAGACCGCACGGAGGTCTGCGACGATCACATGCGCCAACAGGCGTCGCGTGAGTCGGACCTGGACCGCGAGGTTCGTGAGGCCCTCGACGGCGACCAGTTCGTTCTCCACTACCAGCCGATAGTCGCCGCCGCCGACGCCCGCCCGGTCGGGGTCGAGGCCCTGATCCGCTGGGAGCACCCGGAGCGGGGCCTCGTCGCGCCCGCGGACTTCATCGATTTCGCCGAGCGGTCCGATCTCGTCATCGATATCGACCGCTGGGTGATCGCATCAGCGGTCGAGCAGCTGCGCAACTGGCGGGGTGTCCCGGTCCTCGGTGATCTGGCTCTGTCGATCAACGTGTCGGGGCGGCATCTGCGGGGTGGGACACTGCCCTCTGACGTGGAGGCGGCGCTGGCGGGTTCTGATGTGGACCCGGCGCTGTTGGTCGTGGAGGTCACCGAGAGTGCACTCCTCGACGACCTCCGGGACGTCGCGGCGGACCTCGACGCGGTACGCGCGCTCGGGGTGCGGGTCGCGATCGACGATTTCGGGACCGGCTACACCTCGCTCGCACATCTTCGGACGTTGCCGCTCGACATCTTGAAGCTCGACCAGAGCTTCGTCGCGACCCTCGACACGGACGACCGGTCGATCGTGGGTCTCGTCATCGACACGGCCCACCTCCTCGACCTCGAGATAGTGATCGAGGGGGTCGAGACCGCGTCACAGGCTGCGGTGGTGAGGGACCTGGGTTGCGACTTCATACAGGGATTCCACTTCGGGATGCCGGTGCCGGGAGCCAGGCTGGCAGAGCTCCTCGGCCCGTCGGCCGCTCCGCACGCCGGTGTGAACTGACGGCCTCTCCGATCACGGCGAGCCCGAGTGGTGGTGGCCGACACCAGCCGCGTACGGTTGCGCCGGATGTGCGGTGACGGAAGGCGACGATGAACGACGAGACCACCGGGCCGGCCACCGATGGCGCCCGTCCGTTGTCGGCCGAGCACCTCGTCTGTCCCTTCGACGTCGACTCACGGCTGCGGGCCGAGGCGCCCGTCTACCACGAGCCCGTGGACGACATCTGGGTCGTGAGCCGCTACGACGACGTCCAGGACGCGCTCAGACGCCCCGAGGTCTTCTCCAACCGCTTCGGTCGCATCATCCGGAGCCGGGATCGGCTGCCGGCCGAGGCGCTCGAGATCCTCGCGGAGGGATGGGCGCCGGTCGACACCCTGTTCACGACGGACCCCCCCGAGCACCGCCGGTTCCGTTCGTTGGTGTCCAAGGCTTTCACGCCGCGACGCGTCGACGGCATGGCAGCCGGGATCGACGAGACCGCCAGAACGCTGTTGGCGGACGTGTTGAGTGCCGCGAGCCCCGTCGACATCGTCAGCGCATACGCGGCGCCGCTTCCGATGATCGTCATCGCGGACCAACTCGGCGTCTCACGTGACGATCTCGCCCTTTTCTCGCAGTGGAGCCGCGCCGTCGTCAACGAACTGAGTCGTCTCGCCACGCCCGAACAGCAGATCGACGCGGCCCGGGCCTGCGTCGCCTTCCAGCACTATTTCCACGAACGGATCGGAGAACGGCGCTCGGTGCCCGCAGACGACATGCTGTCGGACCTCGTGCATGCCGAGACCGTGGACGACCGCCCACTCGACGACGCCGAGCTGTTGATGATGCTCCAACAACTGCTCGTCGCGGGGAACGAGACGACCACCAACGGCATCGCGTCGGGAATCTGGCGTCTCGCCACCGACGGGGACCTCCAGCGCGACCTGCGGGCTGAACCCGCTTCCCTCGAGGGCTTCGTCGAGGAGATACTCCGGCTGGAGGCGCCCATCCAGGGGATGTGGCGCGTGATGGCAGCCGAGGCGACCCTGGGCGGCGTCACGATTCCCGAGGGTGCCGTGGTGATGTTGCGCTACGGCTCGGCCAACCGCGATGAAGGTCACTACGACGCTCCGGCACACCTCGACCCCGTCCGCGCGAACCCCCGTGACCATCTCGCCTTCGGGGGCGGACTCCACTTCTGTATCGGTGCGGCGCTCGCCCGGTCCGAGATGCAGATCGCATTCGCACGGCTGCTCGAGGCCACCTCGCGGATCGCTCTCGCGCCCGGTGTGGAGGTGGAACACGGTCCACATCTGCTGATACGGGGGATCGACTCCCTGCCGGTCGTGCTCGAGGTGGCCTGACGCGGTCTGCGCCCGTGGTTACTTCATCTCAACCATGACCTCGCGGTAACGGCTGGGGCCGATGTTCTTCGCATCGTGGGTGGCCGTGGTCGTCGCCACCTGGTTCATGGCTCCTCCGTATCGATCGGTCCTGTCGGCGAATCGGCCCCGTCGGTCTGATCGAACGCGTCGGCCAGCGCCCTCAGGAAGCTGTGTCGGAGACGCCGGCTGACGGCCGCGTCGGGGACGAACAGATCGGAACCGTGGTAGATGCCGGGAAAGACGGCGAGCTCGGTCGGCACGCCGGCGTCGAGGAGGCGTCGTGCGTAGTCGATGTCCTCGTCCCTGAAGAGGTCAGCCGTCCCGACACAGATGTAGGCGGGCGGCAGGTCGGCGAGGTCCCGGGCACGGGTCGCGGCCGCATACCCGGACGCTTCGTGGCCCGGGGTTCCATCGAGGTACATCTCCCAGGCACGCAACGACGTCTCGCGATTCCAGACCGGGTGGTTGACGATCCTGCCGGAGGGCGTGTCATGGAGGTTGTCGATCATCGGGTACAGCAGGAGCTGGAGAACCGGACGCGGACCCCCACGGTCCCGGTTCCACAGAGCCAGTCCCGCCGCCAGCCCGCCGCCGCCGCTCTGTCCGCCGATCGCGATGCGGTCGGGGTCAATGGCCAGATCCGACGAGTTCTCGGCCATCCACAGCAGCGCCGCGTGGCAGTCCTCGACGCCGGCCGGGAAGGGGTGCTCCGGGGCCAACCGGTAGTCGACGGAGACAACCCGACAGCCCACCTCCTCGGCGATGAGGCGCGCCCGGTCGTCTTCGGCGGTGCCGATGACGTAGCCCCCGCCGTGGATCCACAACAGCCCGGGACGAGTGGTGTCGTCGGGCGCCCCGTAGACGATGACCCTGATGTCACCCGACTCGCGGCCGACCGTCCTCTCGACGGCCGTCACGGCGGACCCGACCTCCGGCTGGAAGAAATCGGCGCGCGCCTCGCGCACCGCCACGACGCTGTCCCGGGTCAGGTCCTCGACCCCCGGCGGCATGTCGGCCATGCCCGCGAGCAGCACCGGATCGATCGTGGAGTAGTCCAGTTCCATCTGATCCCCTTCCCCCGGGGACCACTGTTGCCGATGCCCGCAGGGATCTCAATCCCGTCCGTCTCCGGTTCCGGTGGGGTCAGCCCTGCTGGGCGATCTCGACCAGTTGGTCGAACTGCTCGGTCGTGAGTTCGCCCGAGATCCGGAACGCGATCTCGTTGTCGGCGTTGACGACCACGAAGTAGGGGTAGTTCCGAAGACCGAGGGCGGTTGCGAGTTGGCCGGTCGAAGAGTCCATCAGAACCGGGAGGTCGTAGCCTTCGGCGGCGAACCACGCGCTCGGCGGGTAGTTGCCTCGGGAAGGATCCACGCCGGTGGAGACGGCCCAGAGGTCCACCTCGTCGGGAAGGCCGGTGGTGTCCAGATAGTCGACGATCCGGGGCAGTTCCCTCTGGCAGACCGGACACCAGTGGGCGAAGAACCCGAAGATGCGAGCACCGGACTCGCCGTCGATGGCGACGCGGTCCCCGTCGAACGTCGCTGCGGAGACGAGCGGTGCCTCGGAGCCGATGGCCGGATCGTCCACCGGGTCCACGAAGGTCGGGAGCGGATCCCCGATGGCCTCGACCCCGCCCGTCTCGATCCCGTCGGCGGTGGCGCCGCCATCGTCGTCGCCACCCGAGGCGGCGACGGCGATGGCGACGACCGCGGCGATGAGGATCACCGCTGCGATGCCTATCCAGATGATGCGACCACGGGATCCCGGCGCCTGCGCCGGCGTCGTGCCAGGCCGAGGCGGTATGGGCCGTCCCGAGCGGCGTGTGGTTCCGGCGGTTCTGTTGCTCATGTCTGCTCCAAGGCGCCACGTGCGGAGATGTGGTCGGCGACGACGAGCGCACCGACGAAGACGAAACCCGCGAGCGCCATGAACGGGATCGTCACGAATCCGAACTCCTCCACCCACTTGCCGGTGCACGGAGTGACCGCCGAACACGACGAGCCCTGCTCGGGGAAGAGCTGTAGCTGGTAATGGTAGATGGACAGGCCCGCTCCCACGGTCGCGAGAGGCAGGGCCGTGAAGATCACGTCATGGCGCCGTCGGATGGCCGCGACGGCGAGGACCACACCGAGCGGGTACATCGCGATGCGCTGGTACCAGCAGAACTCACACGGGACGAAGTCCCGGGCCTCGGACAGATAGAGCGAACCCACGGTGGCCGCGACGGCGACGAGCGTGGCGAGAGGCACGGCGACGGCGCCGATGTCGGGAAGCCATCCGCGTAGCGACGGGGCGACGATCACGGCGATGACGACGGCCGCGCCGAGCAGCGACGCGAGCGCCAGGAGCGCGAGGAAGGTGTCCATCACCAGCGACCGGCGTGCACGGGGGTCACATCGTCCTTCCTATCGCCCTGTCCGACGGCCGCGCAGGGTAGAAGGTCCCGACGGCGCTCCTGGGGTCGTCGACGGGTGCATCCATTAGTCTGATCCTCTCTGGCAGAAGACACGAGGTGGCGCGATGAGTGACGAGTGGGGATTCGAGACCAGGCAGGTCCATGTCGGGGGTGACCCGGACGCATCGACCGGGGCCCGTGCGGTCCCGATCTACCAGACCACGTCCTTCTCGTTCCGTGACTCCGAGCACGCGGCCAACCTCTTCGCCCTCGCCGAGGTCGGCAACATCTACACCCGGATCATGAACCCGACCCAGGGTGCTCTCGAAGCCCGTCTGTCCGCACTGGAAGGTGGATGCACGACGGCCATCGGGATCCCCGGGGCGCTCGCGGTGGCGTCCGGCCAGGCCGCCGAGACCCTCGCACTGTTGACGCTGTGCGAGGCCGGCGATCACATCGTCTCGTCGTCGTCGTTGTACGGCGGCACCTACAACCTCTTCCACTACACGCTGCCCAAGCTCGGCATCGAGGTGACCTTCGTCGACGACGCCGACGACCTCGACCAGTGGCGTTCGCAGATCCGCGACAACACCAAGTGCTTCTACGCGGAGGTGTCCGGAAACCCGAAGAACGACTGCCTCGACATCGCCGGTGTCGCCGGTGTCGCCCACGAGTCGGGCATTCCGCTCATGGTCGACAACACCATCCCCACCCCCTACCTGATCAACCCGCTCGCCCACGGCGCCGACTTCGTGGTCCACTCGATGACCAAGTTCATCGGTGGTCACGGCACCTCCATCGGCGGTTGCATCGTCGACGGGGGGTCCTTCGACTTCGGCGAGAGCGGCCGCTTCCCGAACTTCATCGAGCCCGACCCCAGCTACCACGGCCTGGCGTACTGGCCGGCACTCGGGCACGGATGTTTCATCCTCAAGGCGCGGGTCCAGATGCTGCGGGACATCGGACCGGCGATCGCCCCGCAGAATGCCTTCCTGTTCCTGCAGGGACTCGAGACCCTGAGCCTGCGCATGGAGCGCCACTTCTCCAACGCGATGGCGGTCGCTGCGTACCTCGACGGTCACGATCAGGTCGAGCGGGTCCAGTTCGCGGGTCTGCCGTCGAGCCGGTGGCACCAGCGGATGACCGAACTCGGGGGTGGCAAGGGTTACGGCTCGGTCCCTGCGTTCATCATCAAGGGCGGCCTCGACGCCGGCAGGGCCTTCGTCGACGGCGTGACCCTGCACAGTCACGTGGCGAACATCGGCGATGTGCGCTCGCTGGTGATCCATCCCGCCTCGACGACGCACTCTCAACTGACCCCGGAGGAACAGGCCTCGACGGGTGTGGAGCCCGGCCTCGTCCGCCTCTCGGTCGGAATCGAGACGATCGACGACATCCTCGCCGACCTCGACCGCGGATTCGCAGCGGCCGCCGCGGTCTGAGCCGGCGCGGCCGGCGGTGCGCGACTTCACCTACGACGCGCTCGGCGGACGGGTCGTCTTCGGGGTCGGGGCGCGCCGTCGGATCCCGGAGGAGGTCGACGCTCTCGGTGCCTCATCGGTCGTCGTGGTCGCGAGTTCCCGGGACGACGCGACGGTCGAGGGGATCGTGGCGGGCCTCGGCGATGGCTTCGCCGGGCGCTTCTCCGACGTCGCCCAACACGTGCCGGTCCAGAAGGTGTCAGCGTTACGCGAGATCGTCACCGAGGCGCGCGCCGATCTCGTCGTGACCGTGGGTGGAGGCTCTGCCATCGGTTTCGGCAAGGCCGTCGCTCTCGACCCCGGCGTGATGCAGGTGGCGGTGCCGACCACGTACTCCGGTTCGGAGATGACGCCCATCTGGGGGATGACCGCGGACGGTCACAAGAAGACGGGACGGGACCCGCGTGTGCAGCCCGACGTCGTCGTCTACGACCCGGAGCTCACCCTGAGCCTGCCCCCGGGTGTCGCCGGCCCGAGCGGGATGAACGCGCTCGCCCACTGTGTCGAAGCGCTCTACGCGCCGGGGGCGAACCCTGTCATCTCACTGCTGGCGCTCGAGGGCATCAGTGCGCTCGCGGGGGCGCTTCCCGCCGTCGTGGCGCGCCCCGACGACGTCGACGCCCGGACGTCGGCCCTGTACGGCGCGTACCTCGCGGGGTGCTCGCTCGCCGTGGCGGGCACGGCGCTGCACCACAGGACCTGCCACGTCCTCGGGGGGATGTTCGGGCTGAACCACGGCGACATGAACGCCGCCGTCCTGCCGCACGCGCTCGCCTACACCCGCCCTGCGATCCACGACGAGTACGGGCGGATGAGTGACGTGCTCGGCGGCGACGCCGCCGGTGCCCTCTTCGATCTCGCCCGGGCGATCGGAGCTCCGGTATCGCTGGCCGAGATCGGCATGCCCCCTGACGGGGTCGGCCCCGCCGCAGAGCGCATCGTCGGGGAGGCGGCCGCCAATCCCCGGCCTCCCACGGTCGACGGGATCATGATGATGCTGGACGACGCGCTGTCGGGGAAGGCCCCCGGGGCCGGAAGCCTGAGAGGACGGACGAGAGCTCATGAGTGAAGCGTGGAACCGGGTGGCGGGCCGTGTGCCGACGGGCCTGTTGATCGGCGGCGAATGGGTCGCCGGTTCGGCGGGCGTGCTGGAGGTGGAGGATCCCTCGACGGCCGAGGCGTTCGTCGAGGTCGCCGCGGGCGACGAGTCGGACATGTTGGCCGCGGTGGCGGCTGCTCACGACGCGGGGCCTGCCTGGGCGGCGACGTCACCGCGCGACAGGGCCGAGGTGTTGCGGCGGGCGTACGAGGCGATGATCGAGCAGGTCGACGAGATCGCGACGGTCATGGTCCTCGAGAACGGCAAGGCTTACACCGATGCCGTGGGGGAGGTTCGGTACGCGGCGGAGTTCCTGCGGTGGTTCTCGGAGCTCGCTGCGCACGTTCACGGCCAGTCGGGGCGCGCGCCTGCCGGCGACAAGCGGATCCTGACCAACCGCAGGCCGGTCGGTGTGGCGCTGATGGTGACACCGTGGAACTTTCCTGCGGCGATGGCGACCCGCAAGATCGGTCCGGCGCTCGCGGCGGGTTGCACGGTGGTGCTCAAGCCGGCGAAGTTGACACCGTTGACGGCGAACTATGTGGGGCGGCTGCTGGTGGAGGCGGGTGTGCCCGACGGTGTCGTGAACATCGTCACGACCGCGTCGGCGGGGGCACCGGTGGCGGCGGCGTTGGCCGATGACAGGGTGCGGAAGTTGTCGTTCACGGGGTCCACCGAGGTTGGCCGGATCCTGTTGGAACAGGCGGCGAGGCGGGTCGTGAACTGCTCGATGGAACTCGGCGGCAACGCGCCGTTGGTGGTGTTCGACGACGCCGATATCGACCTCGCCGTCGCGGGGGCGATGGTCGCCAAGATGCGCAACGCCGGGGAGGCGTGCACCGCGGCCAACCGGATCTACGTCCACGAGGCTGTCGCAGGCGCCTTCACCGAGGAGCTGACCGCCGCGATGGCGGCCCAGAAGGTCGGTCCGGGTCTGGCAGAGGGGGTGGAGGTGGGGCCTCTCGTGGATCAGGCGACGCGCGACAAGGTCGAGGAACTCGTCGCGTCGGCGGTCGACGCCGGCGGAACCATCCGCACCGGCGGGAACCGGGTCGGCGAGCGGGGCTGGTTCTACGCGCCGACGGTCATCTCGGGGGTGGAGGCCGGTTCGCCGATCCTGGGCGAGGAGATCTTCGGGCCGGTCGCGCCAATCGTCACGTTCACCTCCGACGACGAGGCTGTCGCCGCGGCGAACGACACCCCCTTCGGGCTCGCCGCCTACGTCTTCACCGGTGACCTCGCGCGGGGACTGAACATCGCGGAGCGCATCGAGGCCGGCATGGTCGGTGTCAACCGCGGGCTCATGTCGGACCCCGCCGCGCCATTCGGGGGCCTCAAGCAGTCCGGCCTCGCCCGCGAAGGCGGCACCGAAGGCCTCGACGCCTACCTCGAGACCCAGTACATCGCCGCCGACTGGTAGCCGCCGGCCCGGTCCCGTCGCTCAGCGTCCGGCGAGAGCGGCGACGACCGGAGCGAAGGCCTCCATGACCCGGTCGTCGACTGTGACGTAGGAGAACCCGTGCTGTTCGCGGCGAGCGAGCAACGTGTCGACGATCTCCTCAGCGGAACCGACCAGGACGTGGGGGTTCCCGTCGAGCAGTTCCGGCGCGACGCCGACCGTCGTGGCGATGCGGTCGAGCGCACGCTGCGGATCGCCGGTCACCGCCGTGAAGTAGGCGCCGACTTCGAGCTCGATGTCGGCGAAGCGGTCTCCGGCACCGTCACGCACCCAGGCGATCTTGGCGGCCGTGGCTTCGGCTGCCCCGCTGGCCATGCCCTCGGCGCCGATCCGGCCCGAGGAGTTGTCGAAGTTCACCGACACGGTGTCCGCGACGCCTCCGGCGAACCGCAGAACGCGTGGCGAGCCACCACCGATCATCAGGGGCGGCCGACCGTGCGGTGGCTCGGGCACGGCTGTGAATCCCGAGGCCGAGACGATCTCGCCGTTCTCGTCGACGGGCCCGCCCGCGAAACACGCCCGCAGGACGGAGGTGAACTCGATGAGGCGGTCGACGCGCCGCCCGGCCCGCTCGAAGGGCACTCCCATCGCTTCGTACTCCGACGAGACCCAGCCCGCGCCGAGACCGACCTCGACGCGGCCCCCGGAGAACCAGTCGATCGAGGCGAGTTCCTTCGCCGCCACGACGGCGTTGTGATAGCCGGTGCTCAGGACACGGCAGGCGACCGACAGGTCCGTGGTCGCCTCGGCGGCAACCGTCATCGCCGGGATCGCCGCCAGCTGCTGGACCGGGTGGTTAGCGGCCTCGAGCGCGGGGCCGGGGCCGATGTAGTGGTCTGCGACGGCCAACGTCGAGTATCCGAGTTGCTCGGCCCGTCGGGCGAGGTCACGCCACGCGTCCGGGGTGTCGGTACCCCCCGACTGGACGGCGAAACGGAACGGCCGGGCCGTCACCCGACGCCCAGATGTCGACGTCTGTGGTCCCCGGAGCCGACGGTCGGCATCACTCGACGGCGCGCTTCGCTGTGCGCTCCCGAGCCAGTTGCAGTACGCCGCGATTGCCCTTGTTCCACAGCACGGTCAAGGTGACGCCGTCGATGCGCCAACCCGCGTCGGTGCGCACGAGCGTGTCCGTGTAGTAGCCCCCGAGGGAGTGCCAGTCGTCACCGCGGTCGTTCCACAGGAAGTGTTCGGCCTTCATGTAGACGGTGCAGGTGGCCCGGTCGCCGTCGATCTCCACGATCGGCTGGCTCAGCGTGTGCTGTGTGGCGTCGAGTCCCTCGAACAACGGGACCACGTCGGCGACCCACTCGTCGGCGTCCAGCGTGACGGGCGGTCGACCGTTCCACGACGAGAAGTCCATGGTGACCTGCTCGGCGAAGATCGACCGGTACAGCTCCCAGTCCCGCAGGTCGATGCCCGTCGCGTAGCGGTAGACGGTCTCGACGATGCGCGTGCGGTCGAGGAGCCAGGCGGTGTCGGCGTCGGTGGGAATCACGGTGCGATCGTAGCCAGCGTGCCCGGTGCGGGTCGGAGGGCGGCGGCGCGGTTCGCTCCGCTCAACGGTCGAGGTCCCGCAGCACCCGCCGGCCGATGGACCAGCGGTGGACCTCGGAGGGGCCGTCGTAGATGCGGAACGCCCGCACGTCACGGAAGATCCGCTCCACGGGTGTGTCCGACGTGACGCCCCTGCCCCCGAGGATCTGCATGCTGCGGTCGACGACCCGCCAGATCGCCTCGGCGCAGACCGTCTTGGCCATGGACGAGGCTTTGCCGGCCCGCTCACCGCGGTCCAGCATCCATGCCGTGTGGAGGATGTGCAGCCGCGCGGTTCTGATGTCCATCTCGTTGTCGGCGAGCATGAAGCTCACGCCCTCGTGGGCCCCGAGGGTGACTCCGAAGGCCTCGCGTTCGGCTGCGTAGCGGGCGGCGGTGTCGTGAGCGCGTCGGGCGGCGCCGAGCCAGCGCATGCAGTGGGTGAGACGGGCGGGCGCGAGCCGCACCTGCGCGTAGCGGAACCCCTCGCCGCGTTCGCCGAGCACCGTGGATGCGGGGACCCGGACGTCGGTGAAGGTCATCTCGGCGTGGCCACCGGTGAAGGAGCTGTCGAGCGTGTCGAGCACGCGGTCGATCGTGATCCCGGGGGTGTCGGAGGGAACGAGGGCCATGGTGGCGCCGTCGAATTCGTCGTCGCGGGCCATCACGATGCCGACAGCGGCACCCGGTGCGCCCGTTATCAGCCACTTGTGACCGTTGAAGACGAGTTCGTCCCCGTCGCTGTGCACGGTGCTCGCGAGCATCGAGGGATCCGAGCCGGCCCCCGGGGAGGGTTCGGTCATGGCGAAGAACGTTCGTATCTCGCCGGCGGCGAGGGGGGTGAGCCACCGTTGTTTCTGCTCGTCGGTGCCGACGTGCTCGAGCAGATGGGCGTTGCCCTCGTCGGGGGCGGCGATGTTGAGGGCGATCGGTCCGAGCATCGACCAACCCGCCTCCTCGAAGACGATCGCGCGGCCGACGTGGCTGAGTCCGTGACCGCCGTAGCGCTCGGCGACGTGAGGGGACAGGAGGCCCTCGGCTCCGGCCAGAGCGACGAGTTCGTTCTTGAGCTCGTCGGTGGGGCCGTGTTCACCCCACCGGGGATCCGACTCGTAGGGAACGACCTGATCCCGTACGAACGTCGCGGTGCGGCGGGCCAGCTCCAGGTCGCCGGGTTCGGGGCTGAAGTCGATCATTCGGAGTCTCCGGTCGGTTCGAGGAGTGCGCGGACCGTTGCGTAGTCGGCCTTGCCGTTGGCGGCCCTGGGGACGCGATCCACGACAAGGACCCTACGCGGTGTCTTGAAGCCGGCAAGGCGGCCGTGGACGTGCGATGTGGCGAGCGTCACGAGTTCGTCGTCGCTCATCGCTGCGCCCGCCGTGGGGGAGCGGGCGAGCACGGCGGCCACGGTCTCGCCGAAGCGGTCGTCCGCCATACCCACGACGAGCGCATCGTCCACTGCGGGATGGCTCTTGAGGGTCTCCTCGACCTCCTCGGCGAAGACCTTCTCGCCGCCGGTGTTGATCACGTTGGAGCCCCGGCCGAGCAGGGTGATCGAGCCGTCGGCCCCGACGGTCGCGAGGTCTCCCGCGAACGCGTAGCGCACCCCGTCGATCGTGCGAAAGGTACGGGCCGACTTTTCGGGGTCGTTGTGGTAGCGCAGGGGGACGTCGGGGCCGGAGCGACCCACCCAACCGATCTGGTCCGATCCCGGTTCCAGAGGTGTGTCGGTGTCGTCGAAGACGCGGGTCCCTTCGAGTGGGGTGAACTCGCCCGCCCGGCGCGGCGCGCCGGCGGCGGCGACCGCCGAGCCGATACCGCCCTCGGACGCTCCCAGGACATCGAGTACGACGAGGCCTGGAACGGCCTCTATGAAGTCCCTACTGACCTCGGCCGAGAGCATCGCCCCCGAGGAGATCACCGCTGCCAGGCTCGTCGTGTCGTAGGGCTCGCCCCGCTCCCGGGCAGCTGCGAGCTCGCGCAGGAGTGGGCGGGCGAACGAATCCCCGACGAGCACGATTCGGTTCGCGCCCTTCTCGGCGACCACGCGCCACGCCTCGGCGGCTTCGAAGCTGTGGGATCTGAGGAGATGGACGACACCACCGCAGGTCAGCGGGACGACGGCCCCCAGCCAGATCCCGGTGCCGTGCATCAGGGGACAGACGGGCAGCGAGCGTGGAATCCGGTCGGGCTCGACGGCTGACACGGCCGACACAACGTCGTCGACGGAGTCGAAGGGCGTCACACCGAGAGTCATCGCGGCCACGCCGCCGAGCCAGTCGGTGAACGAGCCCATCGAGTAGACGACACCCTTGGGTACGCCGGTCGTTCCGCCGGTGTAGATCATGTAGAGGTCGTCGCGGTCGCGACCGATCCGAGGTGCGGGATCGGCGGTGAGAGCCTCTTCGTAGGCGACGGCTCCCCCGACGCTCGCCGAGGCGGTCGGCTCGCCGAGCGTGTCGACCTCGATCAGTGCCCGGATGCCCGGCACCCGTTCGACCACGTCGGCGACGACCGGGGCGAGGGTCGCGTCGTAGACGACGGCGCGTGCGTCGGCGTCGAGCAGCACGTGGGCCAGTTCGTCGGGGCGGTAGCGGAAATTCACGTTCACGGGGACCGAGCGTGACTTGAAGCAGGCGAAGTGGGCCTCGAGGTACTCGGGTGAGTTGTGGAGGTAGAGCGCCACGCGGTCGTCACGTCCGACGCCGTTGGCTGCGAGAAAGGCCGCCAGGCGTGCGGACCTGTTCTCCCACCGACTCCAGGTCAGCTCGCGCGCTCCGTGGGTCACGGCGGGGGCGTCACCGATCGTGTCCGCCAGTGCCTCCCAGATGTCGGCATACACGAGTGTCAGCGCGCCGTCCCCCTGTGGTGGGCAGGCGCCCCCCGGCTGCCTGCGCTCCGCTGTGCCGACATCTATCGTACGGCTGTGACGCGTGTCGGTCTCTGTCTGCCCCAGCTCGGCTCCCACGTGACGGCTGACGTCGTCCGGGGTTTCTGTGAGTCCGCGGAGGAGATCGGTTTCGACAGCCTCTGGGTCCAGGATCACTTCCTCTACCCGTTGGAGCCGCAGCGCCCGTACGGCGGCCGCTCCGGCTCCACGGTGCCCGAGCCCTACAGGTCCGTGCTCGGACCCACCGAGTTGCTCGCCGCTGCCGCCGCGTGGACCACGACGCCGCGGTTGGGTACCAGCGTCCTCGTCGCCGGCAACCATTGGCCGGCCCCGCTGGCCCAGAGCCTCGCGACGGTCGACCTCCTCTCGGGTGGGCGCCTCGACGTGGGACTCGGTGTCGGCTGGAACGCCGAGGAACATGTTGCCGCGGGAACCGATGTCGCCACCCGGGGCCGTCGCTTCGACGACTTCCTGGACGCGCTGCTCGCGTGCTGGGGCGAGGACCCCGTCGAGCACCACGGTCCCTACGTCGAGGTGCCGAAGTCGGTCGTGCGACCGAAGCCCGTCCAGTCGCCGCGGCCGCCGCTCATCTCCGGGATGTGGTCCGGCGCCGGTATCGAGCGGACCCAGCGCCGCTTCGACGGGTGGAACCCCGCAGGCTGGACCGTCGACGCCGCGGCGGAGAAGGTCGCCGAGATGAACGGGGACCGGCCCGCGGGAATGGCGCCGTTGACCGTCCACTTCCGCACGTTCCTGCAGCTTCCCCACGAGGCCGACTCCCCGGCCGACGCCGTGGGGCGGATCGCCGCCGTCACCGCCGAGGCCCGCCGGGCCGGCTTCGCCGAGGTCATCGTGGAGGCGAACTTCTGGGACGAGGTCGACAGCGCGGCCTCGTGGCTCGCCGTTCCGCAGCGGTGCCGGCCGATCCTCGAAGCCGCGCGGGGCTGAGTCCAGCGTCGCCGACGGCCGTGCCTCGACCTGCTGTCGGTGTCAGCGGCGGTCGATGCCCACACCGATGAGGTCGGTCAGTTCCGCCACCAGCTCGTCCACGGTCCGCGCCCCACGGGGATCGAACCAGCGGTGCACCGAGTTGCACAGCCCGAGCACGGCGTTGACGGTCACCTTCGGGTCGGCTCTGCGCAGTGATCCGTCGGCGACGCCCTCGGAGTAGACCGTGCTGAGAATCGACCCGTACTCCCGACCGTGTCGCCGGACGGTCTCGGCCGCGGCGGGGGAGAGCCCGTCGCGTTGGATCTCGAACACGGCGTTCGCCTCGACGTTGGCGAGGAACACCCGCAGGTGTGTCTCGACCAGCCGTGTGAAGCGCTCCGCCCCGGACCCGGGCCCGTCGGCGATCTCACGCGCGGAGGTGATCGCAGGCTCGACGATGCGTCGGTAGATGTCGACGAGCAGCTCCTCCTTGCTGTCGGCGTAGTAGTAGATCGCAGCCTTCGTGAACCCCATCTCCGAGGCGATGTCCTGCAGGCTCGTCCGTTCGTAGCCCTTCTCGTAGAAGAGGCGGAGGGCGACGTCGAGCAGTTCGCCGCGCCGTTCGGCCCGGAGCCCGGGGCGCGTGTCTGTTCCGTCGGTTCGGGTGCTCACACCTCGGGCTCCGCGACGTCGACGAGCACGTCGCCACGTCGCACGAGGTCGCCCTCGGCGAAGTGGAGGTTCGTGACCACACCGGCGCGGTCGGCCGTGATGTGGGTCTCGAGCTTCATCGACTCGACCACGGCCACGGTGGCGCCACCCTCCACGCTGTCACCGACGGCGACGAGGTAGTGGAGCAGTACGGCGTCCATCGGCGCGACCGCGCCGCGGGTGGCGGCTCCCTCCGATCGGCCTCCGGAACGTTCCCGCCGAGTTCGGGTCATCTCGGCGGTCCGCTTCGTCGAGCCGCGTACGGGGATGGCGATGTGGAGGTCACTCGAGCCGATGTTGATCGTGGCGATCCTCTCGGTCGGGGCTTCGCCGCTGCCGGCCACGGCCGAGGCCGCGGGCGACACCTCGACCGTCCCGGTCGGCCCGTCCGACGGCACCCGGATCTCACCGGCGTCGATGGCCCCCGTCCAACAGCTCAGCTCTGAGAACGGTGGGGATCCGAGAACCGCGTCGATGAACGCGGCGGTCGTGGGCACCCCGACCACCTCGAGTTCGCGCAGGGCCCGTCGGAGTCGGGCGATCGCCGTCGGACGGTCCTCTCCGAGTGCACAGACCTTCAGAAGCAGCGAGTCGTAGTGGGCGGTGACCTCGGAGCCTGGGGCGACGCCTGACTCGACGCGCACCCACGGTCCCGACGGCAGGGTCAGGCGCGAGATCAGGCCCGTGGCCGGCTGGAACCCCGCGGCGGGGTCCTCGGCCAGGATCCGGGCCTCGATCGCGTGGCCGCGTACGGCTATGGCGTCCTGGTCGAGTCCGGACGCCTCGCCGCCGGCGACGACGAGTTGGGCCCGCACGAGGTCCACCCCCGTGACGAGCTCGGTCACGGGGTGTTCGACCTGCAGGCGTGCGTTGACCTCGAGGAAGAAGAACTCCCCGCTCACGGGGTCGAACAGGAACTCGACGGTGCCCGCCCCCCGGTAGCCGACCTCGGTGGCGAGGGCCACCGCGCCCGTGAGCATCCGTTCCTCGACGTCGGCGGGGAGGTGCGCCGCCGGGGCCTCCTCGATGAGCTTCTGGTGGCGCCGCTGGATGGTGCAGTCCCGGGTGCCCAGATGGAAGACCCGGCCGTCGGGATCGCCGAAGATCTGGACCTCCACGTGGCGGGGTCGATCGACGAGGCGTTCGATGTAGATCTCGTCACGGCCGAAGGCGACGGCACTCTCGCGTCGGGCCGCCTCTATGGCGCCATCGAGCTCCGCGGCCGAGTCCGCCCGCCGCATGCCACGCCCGCCACCCCCGAAGGCCGCCTTGACCAGCACGGGTAGGCCGATCGACTCGAGCACCGGTGCGTCGACCGTCGAGGCGCCCCCCAACGGGTGGCCCCGGAGCACGGGCAGGCCCGCGCGTTCGGCGACGTCGCGGCCCGAGAGCTTGTCGCCGAGAAGCGCCATCGTCGCCGCCGCCGGCCCGACGAACGCAAGGCCGGCCGCCTCCACCATCTCCGCGAAAGGGGCGTTCTCCGCGAGGAAGCCGTAGCCAGGGTGGATCGCGCCCGCGCCGGTGTCCAGCGCGGCCGTGATCAGGGCCGCGCCGTCGAGGTAGGGCCGGGGGGAGCCGTCGCCGACCGCCACGGCGCGGTCTGCGAGTCGCACGGCGGGGGAGTCGGCGTCGAGGTCGCTGTGGGCCACGATCGACTCGATGCCGAGGTCTCGGCAGGCGCGCACGATCCGTACGGCGATCTCGCCGCGGTTGGCGACGAGTAGCGACTCGATCATGTGCGGTCCCCTCTCACTTGTGGACGTGTCACCCGGTGCTTACTATACGGTCAGTAAGTAACGGGCGCAGCGTCACATCCGCGGTACGCGCAGGGTGCGGCCGCCGTCGCTGGGCCGTGCGCTCCACACGATGGGTTGGACATGACCGATGAAGCACTCCGAAACGATGTGGCTGTGACCTCGGGGGACGCATCGTCACCCGACGTCGACCCGGCGATGGCGGAACTGACGCGCCGGCGCGAGATCGCGCTCGCGATGGGCGGTCCGGCCGGAATCGCGAGGCACCGCGAGTCGGGCCGGCTGACGGTGCGTGAACGCGTCGAGCGGCTCGTGGACCCCGGAACCTGGCACGAGGTCGGCCTTCTCGCAGAGCCCGAGTTCCGTCGGGACAAGCCCGTTCCCGCTGATGCCGTGGTCACGGGCTATGCACGCATCGACGGCCGGGAGGTGGCGCTGATCGGCATCGACTCGACGATCCTCGCCGGCACGACGGCCCCCGTGAGCATGCGCAAGCAGGGACGGCTGATCGAGATGGCCCAGCGCGCGGGAACGCCCATCGTCTACCTGTGCGATGCCGACGGTGGTCGTATGCCCGACGTCATGGGTTGGCGGTTCTCAGGTCTGCCGTTGGACTTCCGGACCTTCCTCGAATCCCCGCCCGGTGTGCCCCACGTGCCGCGGGCCGCAGCGGTGCTCGGGCCGAGCTACGGCGATGCCGCCCTGCACGCCTCGACCTCCCACTTCGTCGTCATGATCGAGGCCGGGTCGTGTGCCCTGTCGGGACCCTCCGTCGTCGGCCGGGCGATCGGCGAGAAGGTCGACCACGGATCGCTTGCCGGGCCGGAACTGGCCGAGACCGCCGGCAACGTCCATCTCACGGTCGAGGCCGAAGACGACGCCTTCGAGGCTCTGGCCGCGTTCCTGTCCTTCATGCCCCCGACCGAGGCGCACGCGGCACCGCTCGCGGTGCCCCGTGAACCCGCCACCGACCCGGCCGCCATCGCCGGTCTCGTCCCCTCAGATCCACGACGCGGCTACGACATGCACGCCGTGGTGGCCAGCATCGTCGACGGTGACTCGATCCTCCCGTGGGGGCACCGGTGGGGCCCCGCGGTGGTCTGCTTCCTCGCCCGGATCGAAGGCCAGCCCGTCGGTGTCGTCGCCAGCCAACCCCTGGAGGGAGCCGGTGCGCTCGACCCGTCGGCGCTCGCCAAAGAGGCCGCGTTCGTCGACATCTGCGACACGTTCAACCTGCCCCTGTTGTTCCTCCAGGACGTGCCGGGGCTCCTGATCGGGACCGATGCCGAGAGAGGCGGGATCCTCCACGCCTACGAGACCGTGACCGCGCGCATCGCCCGGGCCTCCGTCCCCAAGGTCACCGTCGTCATCCGCAAGGCGTACGGGGGCGGGCACTTCGCTCTGGGCGGCCGCCCGACGCGGCCGGACTTCGTCTACGCCTGGCCGAGCGCGGAGCTGGGTTTCATGGCGCCGGAGGTGGGTATCGCCGCGGTTCACCGCCGGGTCCTCGAACAGGCCATGGCCGACGGGGGGCAGGAGGCCTTCGACGCCGCCCACGCGGAGCTCGAGCGCGAGTGGCACGACGAATCCCAACCCTGGGAAGCTGCCGCCAACTTCCACCTCGACGACGTCATAGACCCGGCGCAGACCCGGCGGGTGGTGGCTCGCAGCTTCGAGGTGGCGTGGGGATCCTCCGGACGAGTGAGGGAGACGAGGCGATGACCGAGACCGACGGGACCGATCCCGACATCACCGTCGGGCGCGAAGGGTCCGTGATGGTCGTCACGATGATGGCCGACCGCCGGATGAACGCACAGCGACGGACGTTCTGGGCGGCGCTTCGCGACGCCCTGACGGAGGCCGAGGCGGACAGTTCGGTCCGCACGGTCGTGATCACCGGCGACGGCGACCGCGCCTTCTCGGCGGGGGGCGACATCCACGGATACCTGGCTCTGGAGACCGTCGGCGACCGGCGGGACTTCATCCTGGACTGCATGAGGACGTTCCAGGCGGTGGAACAGTGCTCCAAGCCCGTCATCGCCGCTGTGAACGGGATCGCCTTCGGTGGTGGGCTCGAGCTCTCGCTGGCGTGCGACGTGATCATCGCATCCGACCAGGCCCGATTCGGCGTGCCCGAGGCGCGTATCGGTCTCGCTCCGGGATTCGGCGTCTACCGCCTCCTCGACCACCTCGGCGCCGGCTGGGCCCGCTACCTCGTCTACACGGGCGAGCACCTCGACGCTGCACGCGCCGAGCGGATCGGCCTCGTTCAGGAGGTCGTGCCCCACGCAGAGCTGCACGAACGGGCACTCGCCCTGGGCGAACGCATAGGGCAGTCCGCTCCGATCGCGCTGGCGACAGCGAAGGCGGCGATCAACGGCGGCCTGAACACCCGCTACCTGAGCTCCGTGGACGCCATCGCGATGTTGCAGTCCACCGAGGACGCCGACGAGGGTGTGGTCGCCTTCCAGGAGAAGCGCCCGCCCCGCTACGAGGGACGCTGACGATGGCCGACGGACCCGGTGAACTGGCGGCCGACCCCTTCGTCGCCCTCATGTGGCGGTACGTGGTCGAGTACACGAACACCCACGACGCGTCGGTGTGTGACGAGATCATGGATCCCGGGTACTGCCTCCACATGGGCGGACACGACGTCCGGGGCCGCGACGACGCGTACAAGCCCGCCGTCGCCGCGCAGTACCGGCAGTTCCCGTATCTCGGGATCGTGGCGCACGACGTCGTCTCGAACGGTGACCGCCTCGCCCTGCACTTCTCCGAGCACGGCGCATCGAACCGCTTCGACGGGAACACCGCATCCTGGAGCGGCATCGGCGTCTATGACTGGGACGGAGCGCGCCTCCTCGAGAACTGGGTGGAGCAGGACTACTTCGCCCGTCGCCTCCAGTTGAGCTCCGGCGTACCGACACCGCTCGACCCACCGGCGCTGGACCCGTGGGTGGTTCCCGCTGTGCCGGCCGACGCGGGAACCGAGGCGGCAGCGCGTCGGTGGCTCGAGGAGGGACGCCTCGACGGCGAGGGGATCGTCGTCGACGATCGCGGGCACGCTCCCGGTTCGAAGCAGCCGCGTATCGACGTGACCGACGTCACCGTCGACGACCTGTTCAGCGCCGGCACGAAATTCGGCTTCCACGCCACCTGGCGGGGTGTCTACGTGGGCGGTCTCGACGGGCAGGACGATGCCGTCGGCACCGAGGTCCTCCACTACTTCTCGGGGATCGGCACGGTGACCGGGGGCATCGTGACCGCCCGGGTCATCACCGACCGCCTCGGGCTCGACAAGCGCCTCTCCGCCGGAGCCGGCTGAACGATCCCCGCCCGATCCCTCAGCGGGCGTACTGGCCGTCGTCGACGGCGATGGTCGCGCCCGTGACCGCCTCCGAGTCCGGCGACACGAGGTAGAGCAGCGTCGAGTCGATCTGGGCGGGGGTCATGAGGCGCTTTCGGGGAAAGCCCTCGGAAGGGTCGCCGACCCGTTCGATCATGCCGTCGAGCATCTCGGTGGCCACCGCTCCGGCCATGATGCAGTTCACGTTGATCCGGTGCCGCGCCCACTCGACGGCGAGTACCTCGGTCATGCGGACCACGCCGGCCTTGGTGACCGAGTACAGCGATGCCCCGGCATCGGCGTAGGTGCGGGCGAACATCGAGGAGATGTTGACGATCCGGCCCGGACGGTCGGACTCGATGAGACCACGCGCCACGGCACACGACAGGACGTACGGAGCCCGCAGGTTCGTGTCCAGTACGCGGTCGATGAGATCGAGCGGCATGGTGTGCGCGAGCCGGGCGTCGGGGATCCCGGCGTTGTTGACGAGGATCGTGACCATGCCGAGTTCATCGCGGATCCGGTCGACCGCAGCGGGTAGCGACGCAGCGTCCGTGACGTCGAGCGGAAGCGGCATGCAGCTGTGACCGGCGGCCCGCAACTCGGTGGCCATCGTCTCGAGGCGGTCGGCCCGTCGGCCCGTGAGCACGACCGTCGCGCCGTGGCCAGCCAGGATCTCAGCGAAGCGGCGCCCGAGTCCCGACGTCGTGCCGGTGACGAGCGCGACCTGTCCGGTCAGGTCCGGCAGGGGGGTGGATGGCGACGGCCCGGTCATGGTCTGCCGGCGATGTCGCGCCCCACGATCTCGCGCATTATCTCGTTGGCCCCACCGTAGATGCGGGTGACCCGGGCGTCGCGCCAGAGCCGCGCGATCGGATACTCCTCGATGTAGCCGTAGCCACCGAAGAGCTGCAGGCAGCGGTCCGCTGTGGCGAACTCGAGTTCGGTGGCGTGGAACTTGGCCGCCGCGGCGTCCACCGCGGTGAGCTCACCGGCGTCGAGTGCGACGATGCAGCGGTCGATGTGACTCTGGGTGACCTCGATGGCGGTGTGCATCTCCGCGACGGCGTGGCGGACGCTCTGATGGTCCACGAGGCGCTTACCGAAAGTCTTGCGTTCACGGGTGTGGTCGAGGGTCAAGTCGAGGGCCCGTCGTGCCACGCACACCCCGTTCACCGCGATCGAGAGCCGCTCGCGGGCGAGGTTCCGCATGACGAGGCGGAAGCCCTCACCCGGCTCGCCGAGGACGTTGGAAGCGGGAACCTCGCAGTCGGTGAAGAACAGCTCCGCGGTGTCCTGGGCGCGGCGGCCGATCTTGTGCATCGGTGCGCCTCTCGTGAAGCCCGGGGTGTCGGCTTCGACGGCGACGAGGGTCATCCCGCGACCATCGGCTTCGCCCGTGCGGACCAGCACGAGGGCGAGGTCGGCCGTGGCGCCGCTCGTGATGAAGGTCTTCGATCCGTTGATGACGATGCGGTCGCCGTGCCACGTCCCCGTGGAGGCGAGAGCGGCGAGGTCCGAACCCCCTCCCGGCTCGCTGAGCGCGAGCGCCGCGATGAGCTCTCCGCTGACGAAACCGGGGAGCCACCGCTGCGCCTGGGCCTCGTCGGTGACCTCGATCAGGTAGGGGGCGAGGATGTCATTGGCCATCGTGAAGGCGTCGCCGTTGACGCCCGATCGGACGATCTCCTCGGTGATGACGGCGTTGTAGCGGAAGTCGCGGATCGCCAGTCCACCGTGCTCCACGGGTGCCTCGAAGCCGATGAAGCCCGCCTTGCCGGCCTCGTGCCAGTAACCGCGGTCGACGGTCCCGCGTTCCTCCCACTCGTCGGCGTGGGGGACGGCGTTGCGCTCCAGGAAGGTCCGGAACGCCGCCCTGAACTGCTCGTGGTCGTTGTCGTAGAGCCGGCGTCTCACGTGGTCGTCTCCATGTCCGGGGTCTGTCCTGCGCTGGCCGTGCGCGACTGCGTCACAGCTCGCGCACGGGGTCGCCGCCGTCCCAGCCGGCTGCTGCGTCGGCAACCATCGCGTAGAAGTCGAGGAGGCGATCGCTGGGCTCGTACAGCTCGATCATGTGGCCCCGGGTCGCGGTCGTGTCGACGAACGTGAAGCGCGTCTGTCCCCAGGCGAGGGCGGTCTGTGCAACCGGATGGCCGGCAGCCTCCAGCCGGGCCGCCTCGGCGCCGACGTCGTCGCAGAAGAGGGCCATGTGGTGTAGTCCGTAGCGCCCGGGGGCGAACATGTCCCGCACGGCCGAGGGGCCGTCACCGTGGTCGACCACGAGTTCGAGCATCAGGTCGCCCCACTGGCCACAGGCCGAACTGTGGTCGAAGGCGGCCAGGTGGCCGCGGTGCACGACCTCGGTGACCGGGATGTGGTCACGTACGAAGAACGGGCCGGCCCCCTCCTCGGCGGCCCAGCGCGTCGCGGCGGCGCGCACGTCGTCCACGACGTAGGCGATCTGCACGGGGGTGCCGTTGGCGGGTCGGGTCACATGCCAGAACCTACTCGGGGCCGGGCGGCCGAGTGGTGGGCGCCCCGGCGCACATGGGACGCTGGAGTAGTGAAGGATCCAGCCGACACCGACGACCAGCTCCTGTCGGCCCTGCTGGCGGTGACCACCGCATCCGGGCTCGACGCGGAGTCCGTCGACGGTGTCGTCCAACTCACCGCGGGGGCGTCGCGACGTACGTTGATCTTCGACGCGATCAGCGCCGATGGGGAACGCACGCCGCTGGTCGTCCAGGTGAGTGTCGGCGCGGATGCGCTCGCCATCGTCGATACGCCTGCCGAAGCTGCGCTGCTGGAGCGGGCCGACGCAGCCGGCGTCACAGTTCCCGGGTTCGTCGGGTCCGGCGACAATGACGGCCTCGGCGGGCCCTGGATCCTGACCCGCGCGGTGGCCGGCGAGACCATCGCCCGCCGGATCCTCCGCGACGACGAGTTCGCAACGGCTCGCGAGCGTCTCGTCGGGCAGTGTGGGAGGGAACTGGCGGTCATCCACTCCGTCGAGGTCGGGGACCTCGATCTGGTGGATCTCGACGACCCGGTCGCGGATCTACGTGCGCGCTACGACGGGTTCGACCAGCCGCGGGCGGCCTTCGAGATGGGTTTCGTGTGGCTCGAGGACAACCGCCCCGACCCGGTGGAGCCGACACTGGTGCACGGCGACTTCCGCCTGGGCAACCTCATCGTCGCCGAGGCGGGCCTGAGCGCCATCCTGGACTGGGAGCTCGCCCACCGGGGCGATCCGGCGGAGGATCTCGCCTGGTTGTGCGTACGCGCCTGGCGGTTCGGCGGGGCGGACCCCGTCGCCGGAATCGGCTCGCGCGAAGAGCTCCTCGGTGCCTACCGGGCGGCCGGGGGGCGCGAGATGGATCTCGAGCGGCTGGCGTGGTGGGAGGTCTACGGCACGCTGCGCTGGGGCGTGATCTGCATGCAACAGGCCGGACGTCACCGTTCGGGCGAGACGCGATCGGTCGAGCTCGCTGCCATCGGCCGGCGGATCTGTGAGAACGAGTACGAGATCCTGGAGCTGGTCACATGAGCCCTGGTCGTCGCCGGATGTCCAGCGGGGGGTGGGTGCGGTGACGCCCGAGGACCTCCACGGCCTGCCGTCGTCGGCGGAGCTGATCGAGGCCACGCAGGAGTGGCTGACCCGTGAGCTCGCACCGAAACTCGACGGCCGGGACGCCTTCATGGTGAGGGTGGTGAACAACGTGCTCGGTCAGGTGGAGCGTGAGATGGCCACCGGCGCCGAGCAGGCGGCCGCGGTCTCCCACGAGCTCGAGACGCTCGGGTACGCCGACGAGGCGGCCCTGGCGTCGGCGATCCGTGGCCGATCGGTGCGTATCGACGATCCCGAGGTGATCGCCGTCGTGCGGGCGGTGGTCGACGCCCGCCTCGCGGTAGCCAATCCCCGCTACGTCGAGCGACGCTGACGCCAGAGGGTCAGCCGCGTGTGCGCGGTGACCCCTGGTGGAGTCGGTTGCCGCCCGAGCCCTCACCAGCGGCGCCTTCGGGCGTGGGTGCACGGCGGGTCCGTACGAGGACCTGCTGGGCGCTCGATGCCACCAGAAGTCCGTCGCGGCTGTAGAGGCGACCCGTGGTCAGACCCCGAGCGCTGACGAACGTCTCCGCCTCCACGTCGTGCAGCGTCCACGCGTCACCCCGCTGAGGGCGGTGGAACCACATCGAGTGATCGAGACTCGCGGCCACGTAGGGGTGGTCCAGTGGGCGGGCCGGGTTCCAGGCGGGTTGAAGTCCCAGTACGGCTCTGGTGGGCAGCGAGTCGGAGAGGAAGACGTGTGCGCACGCGTGCGCACACGGGTCCTCGGGCATCTCGCCTTCGACCTTGAACCACGAGCGCTCGTTGGCGGACGCGAGCGGATCGTCGACCGAGCGCCGGTCGAGAACCGGCAGCCAGGACGAGCTCTCCACCGCATCGGGTGGGTCGACGTCGGTCGGCATCGTCGCGCCCTGGATCTCCGTGCCGCCCTCGTCGACGTGGAAGGAGGCGGAGAGGTTGAGAATTGCTCCGTCGGACTGGCGGGCGACGACGCGGCGCGTGACGAAGGACCGCCCGTCGCGCAGTCGATCGACCTCGTAGCGGACCGGTTCGCTCAGGTCGCCGGGGAGGATGAAGTAGGCGTGCAGGGAATGCGGGAGGACGTCGACGTCGATGGTCTCCCACGCCGCCCAGAGGGCCTGGGCCATGACCTGTCCGCCGTAGATCCGCCCCCACGGGTACGGGAGGCTGAATCCGAGCCAGGTGTCGTCGTCGACCTTCGCGAGATCGAGTAGGTCGGCGAATCGCGTCGTCGACACGACGCCCTCGGTATCAGTCATCGTTCTCCCGGTGCTGTCTGCGCGGCTCGTGGGGCGACATCGCCCTACGTTAGGCCCTCAGGCTCCGGGGTAGCAGTCTCAGACGGGTGCGCCCTTTTCCTGCGTCGACGTAGGGGTTCCGCCCGCCGGGTCGGTGGTCGGTGGTCGGGGGTTCGTTCCGGCGGCGATCTGGGTCATCACCACGCCGACGATGATGAGTCCGCCGCCCAGCAGCGCGATCGGCTCCGGCACGATGTCGAGGATGAGCCACGAGGCCCCGAGAGCCGCGAAGGGCACGGCGAACATGTAGGCCGAGGTCTGGCTGGCCGTGAGTTTCGTGAGTGCCTTGAACCACAGCAGGTACGGGACGACGGTCCCGCCGATCACGAGGTAGATCATCCAACCCCAGGCGGCCGCGGGCATGTCGTCGAGTCCCCGCGCGGCGTGAGGCATGAGCGGGATCATCGTGATCATCCCTGCGACGAGGACGATTCCGACCCCGGTGATCGGCGGGAACCGGCCCGACATCGGCTTCGACATCACGGTGTAGAGGGCCCAGCCGATCGGGGTCGCCAGGGTGAGAGTCGCGCTCAGGGGGTCGTCGACGGTGATGGCCGCATCGCCGCTGCCTGCGAGGATCACGACGCTGGCGCCCGACAGGGCGACGAGGAAGCCGAGGATCTGGCGGCCCCGGAAACGTTCCGAGAGCAGCATCACGGCGAAGACCGCCGTGAACGCCGGCGCCGTCGAGACGATGACCGAGACGAGAGGCGGCGAGAGGAACTTCTGGCCGTAGACGATGGGGATCTGCGTGACGGGGACGGCGATGACGCCGACGAGGAACAGCCGGGGCAGGTCCGACCGGTCGAGTTTGGGCCTCGTCTCGGCGCGCAGCGCCATCAGGACGAGGAAGACGAGTCCGATCAGGGTGAACCGGATGGTCGTCAGCTGGAGGGAGTCCACGTAGGGACGGACCTTCGCGATCGCCACGAAGACCATGCCCCACATGGCCGCTGTGGCTGCCAGTGACAGATGGAGCAGGAACTTCTGCATCACGTCGACCCTAGCAAACTGTCGGACTCAGACAGGTTGCGGGCCGGCGGCTAGATTTCGACCCATGACAGATGACAGAGGAAGACTGGCCGGCAAGGTGGCGATCGTGACCGGTGCCGGGTCGGGATTGGGACGGGCGTCGGCCGAGTTGTTCGCAGCCGAGGGGGCGTCGGTCGCCTGCGTGGATCTCGACGGTGGGGCCGCCGCGCAGACCGCCGACGCGATCACCGCCGCCGGGGGTTCGGCTGTCGCGATCAGCGCGGACGTGTCGTCGGAGGCGGACACCGAGGCGATGGCCGCGGCCACCGTCGACGCCTTCGGTCCGCCCACGGTGATCTACGCGAACGCCGGGATCGCGGGGCCGGGGCGCGCCGGTGACATCTCGGTGGCGCAGTGGGACCGGGTCATCGCCGTGAACCTGACGGGTGTGTGGCTGTGCTCCAAGGCGGTGCTCCCCCACATGATCGCGGCGGGTGGCGGATCGATCGTCAACCAGGCCAGCGTGGGCGGAGTCATCGGGGTTCCCGGGATCGCCTCGTACGCAGCGGCCAAGGCCGGGGTGATCGGTCTGACGAAACAGATGGCCGTCGACTACGGCCCGGACAACGTGAGGGTCAACGCGATCTGCCCCGGGACGGTCCCGACGCCGCTCGTCCGCAAGACGTGGGAGGTCGCCGGCGGCTTCGCCTCCGGATCGGGCGGGGCCGACGGGCGCCCCGACTTCGACGCCGTGGTGGCGGCGTCCGAGCAGCGATACCCGCTCGGACGTCTCGGCACCGTCGACCACATCGCTCAGGCCGCGCTCTACCTCGCCTCCGACGCAGCCGATTGGACCACCGGCACGATCCTCACCGTCGACGGGGGCCTGAGCACCGCCTGAGTCGTCCGGAGGGCGTGCGGGTCCGTGGCTCGCCGCGAACGAGAAAGGGCGGGGCCCGCAGGCCCCGCCCTTTCTGTAGGTCAGTGACTCAGATCACTGGGTGAACTCGAGGCCGTACACGCCGTCGAGCTGCGGTGCGTAGAACTCGAAGGGGTTGGCCTGCACCATGCCGCCCGTGGCGGGGTCGAGCTGGAACGGAGCGCCGCACGGGCTGTGCTGGCTCTCGGACCAGTCGATCGGGCACGACAGCCCCATCGTGTCGAACTGACCCTTGAGCGCCTCGGTCAGGCCCTCGCGGGTGACCTCGCCGTCGGCTTCAGCCGCACGAAGGATGGCCTGCTCGAAGATGTAGCCGTTGAGGTAGCCGTGGGCGAAGTTGAGGATGAGTTCCTCACCCTCGTAGCCCGCGAGCGCTGCGCAACGGGTCATCTCGGCGGCGCCTTCGGTGTCGTTGTTCGCGGTGACGAACGAGTGAATGCCGAAGGTCTGGTCGGTCACGTCGGCCGGCCCTTCGGTGAAGACGGAGTTGCCTGCCACGCCGTGGATACCGATGACCGGGATGTCGGTGATGCCCGCGTCGGACATGGCCTGGAGGACGACGAGCGCCGAGCCCGGCGAACCGTGCAGGGTCACGTAGTTCGTGCCCAGCTCATCGATCGCCTGCTGCAGCTCGACCATCTGAGCGGTCGCCTCGGAGGCACCCGGGGCGATGAAGAGCGTGCCGGTGTAGGTACCGCCACCGGCTTCGACCGATGCCTGGACGTACGTGGCGAACTCCTGGCCCGAGGGGACCTCGAGGCTGATGCCGGTGACGACGGCGTTCTCGAGGCCACCGACGTCGGCCGCGATCTGACCGGCGGCGATGTCACCCTGGTCGCCGTAGTGGGCGATGTTGTTGAAGAACTGATCGCCGAGGAACTGGGCGTCGATCGTCTGGGGCGGTCCGATCACGGGGATGCCGAGCGCCTCGACCTCAGGCGCGAGTGCGGTCGTGATGGCGGAGTTGCCCATGCCGACGAGGGCGAGGATCTTGTCGTCCTCGGTGAGCTTGGTCCAGTTGACCGTCGCGTTCTCGAGGGAGAACTGGTCGTCCTCCGCGATGAACTCGATCTGGCGACCGAGCACGCCGCCACGCTCGTTGAGACACTCGAAGTAGGCCTGTGAGCCGTGCGAGTTGAACGACTGGGCCGAGGCGGTGGGACCGGTGAGGTCACCCATCCAGCCGACCTTGATCACGTCGTCGGTGATTCCCTCGTCCTCGTTGGAGGGGACGGTCACGTCGTCCATCGGCTCTTCGCCGTCGTCCATCGGCTCTTCGCCGTCGTCGGACGGGGCTGAGCCGTCGTCGCTGGCTGCACCGTCGTCGCTGGAGCCGTCGTCTGACGAACCGTCGTCAGATGCCGCCCCGTCGTCGCCCGACGCCGACGTGTCGTCGTCGTCGCCGCATGCGGCAGCGATGAGTGAGATCGCGAAGATGATCGCAAGAAGTCGCAGCAGTCTGCTACGTCGCATAGATGTCCCCTCCTGGGAAGTGTGAATGAATATCCCCCACCAAACGTCCGTTTGGTGACGAGGTGAGACTAGCGGCGTACGGCGGCTTCCCGGACGCGGGCAGGGTCACGCCGGGGCGCGAGAAGGGCGGACCGGAACGTGTCCGGCCCGCCCTCCAGGTCACCACCCCGGGGGGGCGGCTCAGGGCTTTCTCGCGAGTTCGCCTAGAAGTCGATGCCGTACACGCCGTCGACCTGTGGCGCGTAGAACTCGAACGGCTCGACCGGGACCATTCCGCCCGTGGCCGGGTCCAGAACGAACGCCGCGCCGCACGGGCTGTGCTGGCTCGTCGTCCAGTCGACCGGGCACGAGATCCCCATCGTGTCGAACGGCGCGGCCCGCAGGGCATCGGTCAGGGTCGCACGGGTGAGCTCACCGGTGGCCTCCACCGCACGGATCGCCGCCTGCTCGAAGATGTAGGCGTTGAGGAAGCCGTGGGCGAAGTTGTTCACCAGCTCGTCGCCCGAGTAGCCCACGAGCTCGGCGCAGCGGGTCATTTCGGCCGAGGCCTCGATGTCGTTGTTGGCCGTGATGAACGTGTGGAAACCGGTGGCCTGGTCGTCCATGACCTCGGCGGGACCTTCGATCCAGACCGAGTTCGACGACATCGTGTGGATGCCGGTGAGGAAGATGTCGGTGATGCCGGCGTCGGCCATGGCCTGAACGGCAACGAGGTTCGTGCCCGGCGATCCGTGGACCGTCAGGTAGTTCACGCCCTCGTTCTCGATTGCCTGCTCGAGCTCGACCATCTGGGCGGTCGCCTCGGTCTGGCCCGGGGCGAGGAACAGTGTGCCTGCGTAGGTCCCGCCGGCCGCAGTCACCGAGTCCTCCACGTACGCGGCGTACTCCTGGCCCGAGGGAACTTCGAGGCTGAAGCCCATCACGACGGCGTTCTCGATGCCGCCGAGGTCACCGGCGATCTGTGCCACGGCCATGTCGGCGTAGTCGCCGTAGTGGGCGATGTTGTTGAAGAAGTGCGTCCCGTCGAGCTGGGCGTCGATCGTCTGGGGCGGGCCGATCACGGGAATGCCGAGACGCTCCACGTCGGGACCGAGCTGGGTGGTGATGGCAGAGTTGCCCATTCCGACGAGCGTGAGGATCTTGTCGTCCTCGGTGAGCTTGGTCCAGTTCACCGAGGCGGCCTCGGCTCCGAACTGGTCGTCCTCGGGCAGGTACTCGATCTGGCGACCGAACAGGCCTCCACGCTCGTTGAGACATGCGAAGTACGCCTCGGAGCCGTGGGAGTTGAACGACTGCGAAGAGGCGGTGGGGCCGGTGAGGTCACCCATCCAGCCCACCTTGATGACGTCGTCGGTGACGCCCTCGTCCTCGTTCGAGGGGGTGGTCAGCTCGCCGCCGTCGTCGCTGGAGCCGTCGTCTGACGAACCGTCGTCAGATGCCGCGCCGTCGTCGCCCGACGCCGAGGTGTCGTCGTCGTCGCCGCACGCGGCCGCGATCAGTGAGATCGCGAAAATGATCGCGACAAGTCGAAAAAGCCTGCTTCGTACCATGTGGTGTCCCCTCCTGGGAATGTGAACGATTTCCCCCACCAAACAGACGTTTGGCTTGTCGCACGCTAGCCGCTGCCGCTGCGTCGTGCAGCTCGCCAGCGCGGCAGTAGCCGCGGAACTCCGGTGCGCTGCCGACGCGGCGAACGGGCACTGGTCTGGGACCTCGCCCGGGCACGGGTGGCGACGTTGGAGCGGTTCGGTCCCTCAGGCGGCGTCTTCGGCGCCGAGGTAGGCGGCGATGACGGTCTCGTCACGCTGAACCACGTCGGGGACGTCGAGGGCGATCCGCTTGCCGAAGTCGACCACCATCACGCGCTCGGCGATCGACATCACGACGCCCATGTCGTGCTCGATGATGAGCATCGTCGTGTCGAGCTCGTCGAGGATCGCGTACATGTAGCGCACCATGTCCTGCTTCTCTTCGACGGTCATACCCGCCATCGGCTCGTCGAGGAAGAGGAACTCCGGCTCCATCGTGAGCACGCGGCCGAGTTCGATGCGCTTCTGGACACCGTACGGCAGGTTGGCGACGACCTCCCAGCGGTACTGACCGATCTCGAGCAGCTCGATGACCTCTTCGCACCGCTTTCGCGCCGCCAACTCCTTGCGGACCGCGAAGCGGTTGAAGAACGAGCCGGACACGGCCCCCGTGTTCTCGTGGATGTAGCGGCCGAGCATCAGGTTGTCCAGCACCGTCTGACTGGGGAACAGTCCGAGGTTCTGGAACGTCCGGGCGACGCCCAGGCGGGCGATCTGGAAGGGACGTTGGCCGATCAGGTCGTGGGTCTGGCCCTTCCCGTCGGTGAACCTGACTTCGGTTTCCTCAGCGGGGACGTACACCCCGGAGATGGCGTTGACCAGCGTCGTCTTGCCGGCGCCGTTCGGGCCGATGAGAGCGAACAGCTCGCCGCGCTCGACGTCGAAGGTGATGGCGTCGTTGGCCCGGACGCCACCGAACTGGACGGTCAGGTCCTTGACGCTGAGGATCGTGTCGTCACCCACGGTTCTTCCTCCCCTTGCGGACGATGCCGGAGTAGGCGTCCTTCGCGTCGCCGCCGCCGCCCATGTAGAGCTCCTGGACCTGCGGGTCGTTGCGGAGCTCGGCGCTGGGACCCTCGAGCACGACCTCACCGAGTTCGAAGACGTAGGCGTACTGCGTGTGTTGGAGCGCGAGGCGTGCGTTCTGTTCGATGACCAGGACCGAGACCCCCTGGTCCTGGTTGATCTCGGTCAACAACTCGAAGAGCTGTGCGACGATCTTCGGTGCCAGACCCAGCGACAGCTCGTCGCAGACGATGAGTTTGGGGTCCGACATGAGTGCGCGTCCGACAGCGACCATCTGCTGCTCTCCGCCGGACAGGAGCCCTGCGGTCTGCTTGCGCAGACGCTTCACCGGCGGGAACAGCTCGAAGACCCGCTCGAGGATCTCGTCGATCAGGTCGTGGTCCTTCACGCTGGCCGCGCCGCAGAGGAGGTTCTCCTCGACCGTGAGGCGGGGGAACAGCATCCGGCCTTCGGGGACCTGGCCGACGCCTGCCTTGACGATGTGCGAGCTCTTCTTGCCGACGATCGACTCGTTCCCGAGCGTGATCTCGCCGCTGGTGACCCTGCCCTTCTGGAGCCACAGGACGCCTGTGACCGTTCGCACGAGGGTGGTCTTTCCGGCGCCGTTGGCTCCCAGCACCGACACGAAGCCGCCATCGGGGACGTCGATACTCGCGCCCCGGAGCGCGGTGACGCCCCCGTAGGCGACGTGCAGGTCCGACACTGTCAGTCCGGCGCCGCTCATGACCCGCTCCTCGCCGTGCGGCGGTACAGCTTCGTGATCCCGGACTTGGTGCTTCTCCACACTCCGGTGAGTCCCTCCGGCTTGAACACGAGGACGAGGACGACCAGGAAGCCCTTGATGGCGAGGTCGATCTCGCTCGGGTAGTCGCTGAGGAACCCGATCTCCTTCACCACCCACAGTTCTTCACGGGCCCACTTGAACCACTCGGGCAGCACCCAGAAGAAGAAAGAGCCGAAGACGGCGCCCTGGATGGACGAGAACCCGCCGACCACGATGATGATCGCGTAGTCCAGGACGAGTTGGATATCGAAGCTGTCCTCGCCCCGTGCGCCCAGGTAGTAGGAGCCCAGCGCACCCGACATCGTGACCACGGCCGACGAGACGGCGAATGCGAGCAGCTTGGACCGGGCGACGTTGATGCCCAGCAGAGACGCCGAGATGTCACGCTCACGCACCGCGGCGAAGGCTCGTCCCTCCCTGGTGCGGACCAGGTTGGACATCAACAAGAGCGTGCCGACCGAGATCGGCATGATCACCCAGTACCACCGGAACTGTCCGGTGATGATGAACTCGCCGTTGTCGTCGGGGTTCACACCCGGGATCCAGTGCAGAGCCGATGGGATGTTCGGCTTGGGGAACGAAATCCCGACGAACCCGAAGCGGCTCTGCAGGTATTCGCGGTAGATCAACAACATCACGAAGTGCACGCCGAGTGTTGCCAGGAGCAGGTAGAGGCCTCGTAGACGCAGTGCTGGCAGACCGACGATCACCCCGACGAGGGCCCCCGCCGCCGCAGAGGTGGGGAGCGCGACCCAGATGGTCAGGTCGAAGATGATCCCGACCTGCGCACCGATGATCGTCCCGAGGACGAGGAAGGCCACGTGGGCGAGGGAGATCTGCCCCGTATAGCCGACGAGAAGGTTGAACGCCGCCGCTCCCATGGCGAAGATCAGGACGAGATTCAACACGGCGAACCAGGTCGCCCACGGGAAGTTCATCGGGGGCGAGAAGTCCGAGGCGAGGATGAACGGCGCTGCCAACACGAAGAAGATGGTGAGGGCCGCGAGCATCCGCTGGTCCGGTGTGCGCCACTTGCGCATCTCCTGGCGGTGGGTCAGCCGGCCCCGGGGTGTCCACTTCCACGCCATCAGGCCGATGACCACGAGTGCTGCGAGGCCGATGAACGCCTTCCAGTTCCCGGGGTTGTCGCCGGGAATCATTTCGAGCGCGAACGGTGTCACGACTGCGAGGGCGAACGGAGCGAATCGTTGGACGACATTCGGTTGGAAGTCCGGTCCACCGGTGCCGGGCGGGCCGTAGTGCTGGTCCCGGGCGGCGGCCAGATCGGCGGTAGCGGGATCGGGTCGGGGTTCGGTGGTGGTCATACCCGCTCCAGGTCCTTGCGTCCGAACAGGCCGGTCGGTTTGACCAACAACACGATGAAGAGCACCGAGAAGGCGACGGGTTCCCGCCACTTGGTTCCGATGTGGCCGCCGGCCAACTGTTCGATGACACCGACGACGAGACCGCCGATGATCGCTCCGCCGAGCGATGTGAGACCACCGAGGACCGCCGCCGGGAAGGCGCGCAGGCCGATGGCGGCCAGGTTCTGGTCGATCGCGGCGGTGACGTGTGCGAAGAGCACGCCACCGAGCCCGGCGAGAGCGAGCGCGGCGGCCCACGTCATCGCATAGACCCGGTCGGGGTCGATGCCCATCGCAGCGGAGGCTTCGAGGTTGTCGGCCACGGCACGGATGTGCAGGCCGACCCTCGTGTACTTGAAGAACGCGAACAGTGCGCCGACGCAGACTGCGACGATCACGAGGATGATCACGTCGACGTGGCGGATCGTGGCACCGCTGACCTCCCAGCTGCCTCCCGATCCGGGCAGGGCGGTGAGCCGGCCGCGTTCGGTCGGCCCGTAGAAGATGAGAAGCATGGCCCGGATGATCGTTGCGATCCCGATCGTCGCCAGGACGATCGAAAAGAAAGGTTGGCCGACCATGCCGCGCATGATCCCGTAGTGGATCAACAGCCCGAGGAACAACATGATCACGAGGATGATCGCGGTGCCGAGGAAGAAGTTCAGGCTCTCAGTGACGAGGAAGGTCACCGCGAAGTACGAACCGAGCATGAGGAACTCGCCGTGGGCGAGGTTCAAGACGTCGGTCGACTTGTAGACGAGCACGAAGCCCAACGCGACCACCGAGTAGATGGCACCGAGTGCCAGCCCACCCACGATGAGCTGGAGATTCACCGATAGGTCGAAATAGTTGGCAGCGAATACCGCTCCCACGTGGATCCCCCTCCACTAGCCCATCCCTCGTGCGGGGCCTGACTCTAGTCAGGTCTGCACGTCCAATTCGAACGAGCGGTTGAACACGCCGCTCACCTGCATGTTCGCGTCGCCCCCCGGCCGGGCGGCGCGGCGTCCGTTACCCGGTCTCTCAGCGCAGTTGGGTGGCGCTCAGGGCGTACAGCGGGTCTGCGCCGGCGGTGATCGCCGGGACGAGCCCGGTGGCCTGCGGCACGATCTGTTCGCAGAAGAAGCGCGCCGTCACCGTCTTCGCCTCGTAGAACTCCGCGTCCTCGCCGGTGGCGCCCTCGTCGAGACGGGCCCGGGCCGCGATGGCGGAGCGGGCCATCAGCCAGCCGCCGGTGACGGTCGAGAGCAGGCGCAGGTACGGGGTGGCTCCGGCCAGCGCGGCGTCGCCGCCGTTGGCCAGTAGCCACTCCGATGCCTCGCGGGTGGCGGCCACGGCCTCGTCGAGCGGTGGCCAAAGCGCTGCCAGGTCGCCGGTGAGTTCGCTTTCGAGTGCGGCGACGCGGTCCAGCAGTTCCGCTACGACGGCACCGTCACGCATCGGCAGCTTGCGGCCGACGAGGTCGATCGCCTGGATGCCGTTGGTGCCCTCGTAGATGGCGGCGATCTTCGAGTCACGGAAGTGCTGGGCGGCGCCGGTTTCCTCGATGTAGCCCATGCCTCCATGGACCTGCACTGCGATCGAGGTGAGCTCGGTTCCGAGGTCCGTGCACCACGCCTTCGACAGCGGTGTCAACAGGTCGGCCATCTCGCGGCCGGCCTGGCGCTGCGCGTCGTCGGGGTGGTGGGTGGCGATGTCGATCGCCTCGGCGTTGAGGTACACGAGGCAGCGCATGGCCTCGATGAATGCCTTCATGGTCAGCAGCATCCGACGGACATCGGGGTGCTCGATGATCGCGGCGGACTCGCCCTTCGGCGTGTCCGGTCGACGTCCCTGGGTGCGCTCGAGCGCGTGTTCGAGGGCCTGCTGGTGGCCACGGTCGGCGACGGCCAGTCCCTCGAGGCCGACGGCCAGGCGGGCGTAGTTCATCATCGTGAACATGTAGCGCATGCCCGAACCCTCGTCGCCGATGATCTCACCGACGGCGCCCTCGCCCGAGTCGCCGAACGACAGGACGCAGGTGGGGCTGGCGTTGATGCCCATCTTGTGCTCGATGGAGACGCAGCTGATGTCGTTGGCCTCGCCCAGCGAGCCGTCGTCGTTGACGAGGTATTTGGGGACGACGAAACAGGAGATCCCCTTGGTACCGGGGGCCGCGTCGGGCGTGCGGGCGAGGACCAGGTGAACGATGTTCTCGGTGAGGTCGTGTTCCCCCCACGTGATGTAGATCTTCTGGCCGGTGATCCGGTACGTCCCGTCCTCCTGGCGGACGGCCTTGGCGGACAGAGCGCCGACGTCGGATCCCGCCTGGGGCTCGGTCAGGTTTATCGTGCCCGTCCACTCACCGGTGATCAGCTTCGGGAGCCAGCGCAACTGCTGTTCGGTTGTGCCGTGATCGGTCAGCAGATGGATCGATCCCTGCGTCAGCATGGGGCACAGCGAGAACGCCATGTTCGCAGCCGTCATCATCTCCTGGAGAGCCGTGGCGAAGACCCAGGGGAAGCCGCCGCCGCCGAACTCGGGGTCGAATCCCACGGCGCCCCAGCCGGCGTCGACGTACTGGCGGTAGGCGTCGATGAAGCCGGTCGGCGTCGTGATTGACCCGTCGGCGTTCCGCACGCTGTGTTCGACGTCGCCGGTCCTGTTGATCGGTGCGACGACCTCGGCGAAGAACCGCCCCGCCTCCTCGAGGATCCCGGGGAGCATCTCGGTGTCGATCGCTGCGAAGGCGTCGAGGGCGGTGAGGGCGTCCATGTCGACGATCTCGTCGAGGACGAACTGCATGTCACGGACGGGTGCGGAGTAGTCGCTCATCGTTGATCCTGTTCGGCGGAGTCGGTCGGTTCGTCGTAGATGTCGGAGGGGAGGTCGTTGACGTCGGCGAGAACGCGGCGGGCGGCCGCGGCGGGGGACAGGTCCCGGGCGACGACAGCGTCGCGGTGCCGTTCAGCGGCGTCGAGGCGTCGGTCGGCGAAGTTCTGGACGATGCGGTGCATGTGACTGCGGAGCTCTCCGTGGAGCCGGGCGGCGCGGCGCGTCTGCAGTTCGCCCGATGTCGCGAGGTGGTCACGGTGCGCCTCGATCGCGTCGGCCAGGGCGTCGAGGCCCTCGCCGTCGGTGGCCGTGGTCATGACGACGGGTGGTCGCCAGTCGCCGAGGTCGGTGAGGTCCAGCATGAGGTCCAGGTCACGCCGGGCGTCGGCTGCGCCCGCCCGGTCGGCCTTGTTCACGACGAAGACGTCGCCCACCTCGAGTAGACCCGCCTTGTTGGCCTGCACAGCGTCACCCCAGCCCGGGGTCACCACGATCACGGTCGTGTCGGCTGCGCCGGCGATGTCGACCTCGACCTGGCCCACGCCGACGGTCTCGACGATCACCGGGTCGTAGCCGACGGCGTCGAGGACGCGGATGGCGCCGGGCACGGCGAGGGCGAGACCGCCGCTGTGGCCCCGCGTCGCCATCGAGCGGATGAACGTGGTCTCGCGGTCCACGACCTCGTCCATGCGGATGCGGTCGCCGAGGATGGCGCCGCCGGTGATGGGGGAGGAGGGGTCGATCGCGACGATCCCGACGCGCCCACCGCGGGCGTGGAATGTCGAACCCAGCCGGCCGGTCAGCGTCGACTTGCCCGACCCGGGTGCGCCGGTGAGGCCCACGACGTGGGTGGAGCCCGACAGCGGGTGCGTGAGTTCTGCGACCTCGTCGGCGGCCGTGCGGCCACGTTCGATGTGGGTGAGGAGTCGACCGAGGGCGCGACGCTCACCGGACTTCGCACGGTCGAACAGTTCGCCGACGGTTGCGTCGCGCAGGCTCACGCCTCTCCCGTCGAGGCCTGGATGGCCGCGATCACGTCACGCGCGGACGAACCCGGTCCGAGGACCGCGGCGACGCCCGCGTCCTGAAGGCGGGCGATGTCCTGGTCCGGGATGATCCCACCGACGATCACGGGAATCTCCAGACCGGCCGCCGCGACCGCGTCGACCATGCGGGGACCGAGGGTCATGTGGCCACCGTTGTGCATCGAGATGCCGATGGCGTCGGCGTCCTCCTGCTCGGCGGCCGCGACCACCGTGTCGGTGGTCTGGCGAAGCCCGAGGTAGATCACCTCGACGCCGGAGTCGCGCAGCATCCGGGCGACGACCTTGAGGCCGCGGTCGTGGCCGTCGAGGCCGAGCTTGGCGAGGATCACCCGCGGCGGGTCGCCCTCGATGGTCGGCAGTGCGGTCGATTCGGTGTCCGTCGCGTTCATCAGATGACCGCCGTCTCGGTGTAGGTGCCGAACACGGCTTCGAGCGTGTCGGTGATCTCGCCCTCGGTCACGTATGCCTTGACGGCGTCGATGAACGCGGGCATCAGGTTGATGGTGCTGTCGGCCGCTTCGGCGCGGAGACGCTCGAGGGCGCGGTGAGCTGCGTCGTCGTCGCGGGACTGCTTGACCTCCGCGAGGCGCTTGCGCTGGATGTCCTCGGTGGCTTCGTCGATGTAGAGGATGGGGATCTCGTCCTTACCGCCCTCCTTGTATCGGTTGACGCCGACGATGGTGCGACGTCCCGCGTTGACTTCACGCTCGAACCGGTAGGCGGAGTCGGCGATCTCTCCGGCGAAGTAGCCGTTGTCGATCCCGGCGTAGACGCCCTCCAGGATCGAGCCGTCACCGATCTCGTCGAGGTGGGCGAAGATCGCCTCGGCCTGGCGTTCCATCTCGTCGGTCATCCACTCGACGTAGGGGGCGCCGCCGAGGGGGTCGGCCACGTGGGCGACGCCGGTCTCCTCCGCGACGATCTGCTGGGTCCGAAGCGCGATGCGCGCGGACTTCTCGGTCGGCAGGGCGAGGGCCTCGTCGAAGGAGTCGGTGTGCAGGCTCTGGGTTCCACCGAGGACTGCGGCGAGTGCCTGGGTGGCCACCCTGGCGATGTTGTTCTCGGGTTGCTGGGCGGTCAGCGAGACGCCGGCCGTCTGCGTGTGGAAACGGCACAGCAGACTGCGCTCGTTCTGAGCGCCGTAGCGCTCCTTCATCCAGCGGGCCCAGATCCGACGGGCCGCGCGGAACTTGCCGATCTCCTCGAAGAAGTCGGTGTGGCTGTTGAAGAAGAAGGAGAGCCGGGGAGCGAAGGCGTCCACGTCGAGGCCTGCAGCGACGGCCGCCTCCACGTAGGCGAAGCCGTTGGCGAGGGTGAAGGCGAGTTCCTGCGCGGCGGTCGAACCCGCCTCGCGGATGTGGTATCCGCTGATCGACACCGGGTGCCAACGGGGCATCTCCGCTGTGGTGAAGCGCATCAGGTCGGTGATCAGCCGCATCGACGGCCGGGGCGGGTAGATGAACTCCTTCTGGGCCTGGAACTCCTTGAGGATGTCGTTCTGGATCGTTCCGCCCAGCCTGGCGCGCTCGACGCCGTTGTTCTCGCCGACGGCGATGTACATCGCCATGATCGTGTTGGCGGGGCTGTTGATCGTCATCGAGGTGGACACGCCACCCAGGTCGATGTCGGCGAAGAGGTCCTCCATGTCGGCGAGGGTGTCCACGGCCACGCCGGCCTTCCCGACCTCACCGAGGGACCACTCGTGGTCACTGTCGCGACCCATGAGGGTGGGCATGTCGAAGGCTGTGGACAGGCCGGTCCCGCCGTTGCGCAGAATGTCCTTGAACCGTGCGTTGGTGTCCTCGGCGGTGCCGAATCCGGCGAACATCCGCATCGTCCAGAGCTTCGAGCGGTACATCGACGCGTACACGCCGCGTGTGTAGGGGTACTGGCCGGGGAACGGCGCCTCGCCGTAGACGGGTTCCACCTCGACGCCCGACATCGTCTCGAACTCGGCGTCGCGCAACGCTGATGCCTCGTAGGCGGCCTTCCAGTGTGCGTAGGCCTCGCTGTCGCGGTCGACGTGGTCGTCGGTGATGTCGGTCGTGGTCTCGTCGCTCATCTCGTCCTCTGTCGTCCCCTGTGAGAGCGCCCGCCGGGTGGCGGCGGGATATTCGGTCATCGAATCTTCAGTCGTACAATACTTGGACATCCAAGGAGTTGTCCAGTAGAGTCCCCGCATGGTGTTGCCATTCGACCCGATCCGTGAGGCGCGCCGTCAGTGGGGCCTGCACGGATGGGACGCCTCCGATGAGATGGCGGCGGTCACGTCGCTCATCCGCGCCACCCAGATCGCCATGGCGCGCATCGACGAGGCGCTGCGGCCGCTCGACCTGACCTTCTCGAGGTACGAGGCCCTGGTCCTGTTGCACTTCTCGCGCGACGGGGCGCTCCCGCTCGGCAAGGTCGGTGAGAGGTTGATGGTCCATCCGGCCAGCGTGACCAACACGATCGACCGCCTCGAGGCCGAGGGGTTCGTGGAGCGGGTTCCCCATCCCACGGACCGGCGTAGCGCGTTGGCACGGATAACGCCCGCGGGATCCAAGGTGATGGACGCAGCGACCGGTGTGCTCGTCGCCGTCGACTTCGGTCTCACCGGTCTCGACGGCGACGCCATCGCAGCGCTCGAAGCGATCCTCGCCCCGTTCCGCCGCGATGCAGGTGACTACGAGGCCGAGGCCGACCGCGCGTCGGTGTGACTCAGTTCGCGGCGAGTGATTCCTCGGCCTGGCGGACCATCACGTCCCAGGTGAGCTCGAGGTAGCCCGACACGTCGTCGATCAGCTTGCGCAGACCCAGGCGGGCCTCTTCGGGCAGTTCGGGTGCGTCCGTCCCCTCGAGTTCGACGTCCATGTGTGCCATGCGCTCGAGCGTCACCATCCGTGCCGCCGTGCGGTGCAGGTCGTCGCCGACGGTGATCGCACCGTGCCACGGGATGATGATCGTGTGGTTGCCGCCTTCGAGCGCGGGCCCGATGTTCTCGAAACGGTCGTCGGGGCTCATCACCTGCTTCTCGTGGAAGAGCGTGCACAGGTTGTGGCGCATCTTCAGCGGCCGGTTGAGGGAGGCGAGCATGGTGACCCAGAAGGCGTGGGTGTGGACGATCGCGTCGACGTCGGACCGCATCTTGTAGATGTCGGCGTGGAATCCCCAGCCCTCGGAGACCGGGCGGGTTCCACCGAGCTTGTTCCCCTCGAAGTCGAGGTGCAGGACGTCGTCGTGGGTGATCTCGCCGAGCGTGCGATCGAACACGTTCATGTAGAAGCTCTCGCCGTCGGAGCCCCGCATGCTGACGTGGCCGCCGATGCCGGTGTCGCAGCCGTTGGCCGCCAGGCCACGACACGCGAGGACGATCTCGTGGACGAGTTCGGTTTCGGTGACCATGACGGATTGCCCCCTGTTGGTCGCGACGGCTATGGCAACACCCTAATGGCACGGTCCGCGTGGCGTCAGCCCGCGGCGACGCCTGTTCACCCGGGCCCCGGGGCTGCTGAACGCGGAATATCGCCATCGAGGTACCGGTTCATGTGGCATGCGACGACCCCCACGCCTGCTCGGAGTTCTGTTCGTCATCGTCGTGGTAGCGGCTGCATGCTCGTCGACTGCCGACGACGCCGTCTCCTCGGGTTCGGTAGACGCCGGATCGTCCGACGGCTCTGACGATGCCACGTCGGCCGACGGTGCTGACGCGCAGCCTTCCGACGGCGAAGTCTTCTCGCCGACCGAGACCGACCGCCCCTTCGACCTGTCGGGCGGCGCGACGACCAGCGACGAGGGTGTCACAGTCGACGCGGCGAACGCGACCGCCCGGTCGTCCGCGGTCGTCAACGCGAGTGAGTCGTGGGAAACGGACTGGGCCAGGGCCACGATCGACACCGCGACGCTCGCCGTCGGTATTCCGCGGCCCGATCCCCGCGACGTCGTCGGCGGTGGCGTCATCGACGTGCCGAAGTTCGAATCGGTCGCCGCTGCCACGCAGTGGCTCGAGCCCGTCGAGCCGGGGGCGCTCGTGCAACTCGACGGCGAGGCGCGCTTCTACCCCCTGTCGATCCTGACCCGCCACGAGGTGGTCAACGACCGCTTCGGCGACGTGCCGGTTGCTGTCACCTACTGCCCGCTGTGCAACACGGCGCTCAGTTTCGACCGTCGAGTGGACGGTGAGGTGCTGCGCTTCGGGACCTCCGGGCTGTTGCGCAACAGCGACCTGGTGATGTGGGACGACGTCACGGAGAGCCTGTGGCAGCAGGTCACCGGGGAGGGGATAGTCGGCGAGTTGGCCGGCACTGACCTCGTGCCGGTCAGCACGGCGATCGTGTCGTTCGGCCAGTTCGCCGCCGACTTCGGCGACGGCCTCTCGTTGTCGCGTGACACCGGCGTCGGCTCGAACTACGGGGCCAATCCCTACCAGGGCTACTCGCAGCGTGCTTCGCCGATAGGGGGGTTCATCGATGTCGACACGATCGATCCCCGGTTCCCCGCACTCGAACGCGTCGTCGGCGTCGACCTCGACACGGGAGAGGCGAAGGCCTACCCCTTCAGCGTGATAACCGTGGAGCAGGTCGTGAACGACACGCTCGGCGACACCCCGGTGGCGGTGTTCTGGGGTGGCGACACAGCGGATGCGCTCTCCGCGGGAGCAGTTGCCGACGGGGATCAGATCGGTACCGGGATCGCGTTCGACCGTCGGCTCGGCGACCGGGTCCTGACCTTCACACCGAATGGCGACGGCACGTTCACTGACGACCAGACGGGGTCCGTGTGGACCCTCACCGGTCTGGCCGTGTCCGGTGACCTGGAGGGTCAGCGCCTGGTCACGGTCACGCACCGCAACGAGTTCTGGTTCACCTGGGATGCGTTCTTCGGTGATGCCGAGGTCTACGAGGCCTCGTGACGGTCGCAGCGGTGCCGGTGGGTGGCGCGGTCTCGCCTACCCGGTTCCCCCGGAACCGTCGAACTCGTGAGCCCGGAGCTCGTCGAGCGTGATCCACTCGAGTGAGCGGGCGTGGGTCGCCTCGAGAACCACCGGCGGGGCCATCCCGGCTGCGAGAGCCTCGGCCCAGCGGGGCGCGCACAGGCACCACCGGTCTCCCGGCGACAGGCCTGCGAAGCCGAAGGCGGGATTGGGCGTCGACAGGTCGTTGCCCGCGGAGGCCGAGAAGGCGAGGAACTCGGCGGTGACGACCGCGCACACGGTGTGCACGCCGCTGTCCTCGCCGCCCGTGTCACAGCAACCGTTGCGGTAGAACCCGGTCAACGGGTCCCGACCACATTCCGCGAGCTCGTCACCCAGGACGTTGTGTGCCATGAGGTGATCTCATCACACGGCGACCATCGAGGCGGAACCGGGCGCAACCGCTCACCGGTCCCGACAGCGCGGATACCGTCGACCCATGAGCGTTCCGGTCGCCCTCGAAGATCTCCCCGCCGTCATCGAGGCCCGGGGTCACACCGCCTTCCTGACCTCGGCGGGCGCCTCGCCGTTCCCCCATCTCAAACACGTCGAGGTCCGTGTCGTCGACGGTGAACTCGTCTGCGCGACCGGCGGACGCATCGAGGCCAACATCGCGGTCTCGCCGAGCGTCGTGTTGTTGTGGCCGGTGGTGGGGGACCGGGGCCACTCCCTTCTCGTGGACGGTCGGGCGCGGGTCACAGAGGCGGGAATCGTCGTGACCCCGGAGCGGGCGATGCTGCACCGGCCGCCGTGGTTGCCGGGCGGCGATCCGCCAGCCCTACCCGTCGGCGGTGACGTTCCCGTCGCCGGGTGGACGGTCGCCCACGCGGATCAGGCTGCGAACGCGGGACTCCGTGGGCTCGCCGACCTGCTCATGGCCTCCGATGTGGACGGTCCGACGGGCCTCACCCGAGCGCTCGTGGTCGTTCACCGCGGACGCATCGTCGCGGAGCGGTACGGATCCGAGACGCACGCCGACACACCACTCCTGTCGTGGTCGATGGCCAAGAGCGTCCTTCACGCTGCGGTCGGCGTTCTCGTCGCCGACGGCGTGCTCGATGTCGATGCGCCGGCGCCGGTGGCGGCATGGAGCGGTGCCGACGATCCCCGGGCGGCGATCACGGTGCGAGACCTCCTCGAGATGCGTGACGGGCTGTCATGGAACGAGGACTACGTCGACGGCGACGCTTCGGACGTCGTCGAGATGCTGTTCGGGCGCGGTCACAGCGACATGGCCGCCTACGCCACCGGGCGTCCGGTGGCGCACGAACCGGGAGCGGTCTTCAACTATTCGAGCGGAACGTCCATGGTCCTCGCCGACGTGATCGCGACGGTCCTGGTGGGCCCCGACGCCGATGCCGGCTCACGGGAGCAGGCGGTGCGGCGACTCCTCTCCGACAGGATCTTCGACCCGATCGGGGCGACCACGGCCACGCCCGACTTCGACCCCGCCGGGACCTGGGTCGCGTCCTCCGCGGTGCGCGCCACCGCACGTGACTGGGCGCGCTTCGGGTTGCTCCATCTGCGGGGTGGATCGTGGAACGGGCGACAGGTGGTCCCCACGGACTGGGTCGAGACCGCCCGGCGACCTCAGGCCCATGACGTCGTTGACGACGAGGGATTCAGCCGGCACTGGTGGACGATCCCCGACCGCCACGGCACGTTCGCGGCGCTGGGCTACGAGGGTCAGCGTCTGCTGCTCGTACCGACCCTGGACCTCGTCGTCGTGCGGTCGGGTGTCACCCCCGCTGAGCGCATGGCCGCCCTCGACGACGTACTCGCGGCGATCATCGAGAGCTTCGCCGGCGACAGCTGAGACTCACGTGAGGATTCCGCCGTACGCGGACTCAGGTGAGCATTCCGCCGTCGATCACCATCGTGATGCCGGTGATGTAGCTGGCGGCGTCGCTCGCGAGGAAGGCGACGGGCAGCGCGACCTCGTCGGCGGTGGCCCACCGTCCCAGCGGGATGGGTATCCCGGCTTCGGCGACCACCTCGTCCTTGTCGAAGTTCTCCCAGGCGGAGGTGTCGATGAATCCCGGTGCAACGGCGTTGACACGGACGTTGTGGGGGCCCCACTCACGGGCCAGGGCGCGCGTCTCGCCGTAGAGCCCGGCCTTGGCGGCGGTGTAGGCCGCCATACCGGGCAGGTGACGCAGCCCCGACAACGAGCCGACGTTGATGATTGAGCCGCTGCCCCGTTCGACCATCTGGCGACCGAACGCCTGGGACAGAAGGAACGGCCCGGTGAGGTTGAGCGCGATCGTCTTCGACCACCCTGACTCGACGACGTCGAGCGGAGGGGCGATGAAGCGGGCTCCGCCCGCGTTGTTGATCAGGACGTCGACGTCGCCGAGATCGGCGGCAACCGTCTCGGCGGCCGCTGCGATCGCCTCGGAGGAGGTCACGTCACACGGGACGGCTGCCGCGCGCCTCCCCTTCGCCGTGACCTCGGCGGCGACGGCCTCGAGTCGGTCCACGCTGCGCGCGAGCAGGGCGACGTCGGCCCCGTGGTCGGCGACCGTCAGGGCGATGGCCCGGCCGATGTCACCGGAGGCACCGGTGACGACCACGGTGCGGCCGGCGAGAGAGAAGCTGTCGAGCATCGGAGCCGCCTACGGCGCCGGGATCTCGACGGGCGTGAACGAGACAGGCAGTGACTCCATGCCCCGACTGATGAGCGTCGGGTGCCAGTGCTCGGTGCCCGGGCCCAGCTGCAGGTCGTCGAACGCCCGCACGAGCGCGTTGATCGCGATCGACCCCTCGAGGCGGGCGATGGATGCTCCGAGGCAGAAGTGGATGCCGAACCCGAAGCCGATCTGGCCGGTCGGGTTGCGGGTCACGTCGAAGGTCTCGGGGTTCTCGAATTCCTCCGGGTCGTGGTTGGCCGCGGCCTGCACGAGGTAGACCATGTCGCCCTCGCGAATGGTCTCGCCGCGCATCTCGATGTCGGCGGAGGCCATCCTGACCTGCATCTTGGACGGTCCGTCGTAGCGCAGGATCTCCTCGATGGCGGACTTGAGGATCTCAGGGTTCGCCTTGAACTTCGCCAGCTGGTCGGGGTGGCGCAGCAGCGCGCGGGTCCCGTTGCCGATCAGGTTCGTCGTGGTTTCGTGCCCTCCGAAGAGGAACAGGACGCAGTTCGAAACGATCTCGTGATCGGTCAGGGCGTCGTCGCCCTCCTGGGCTTTGACGAGCGCGGTGATCAGGTTGTCGCCCGGCTCCGCGCGGAACTGTTTCACCATGCCGCTGAGGTAGTCCCGAAGGTCGACGAGGCCCTGCTGGGCGCGCTCGCGTCGGCCCTCCATGTCCCGGGCGCCGAAGACGAGGACCATGATGTCGTCGGACCAGTCCTTGAACATGTCGCGGTCCCCGGCGGGCACGCCGAGCATCTCGGCGATGATGACCGCCGGGATCGGATAGGCGAAGTCGTGGATGAGGTCTATCTCGCCGCGCGGCGCCACGTCGGCCACCATCTCGGCGACGAGGATCTCGGTGCGCTCGCGGAGTTGCTCCACGGCGCGGGGGGTGAAGGCCCGGCTCACGAGCTTGCGCAGGCGGGTGTGGTCGGGCGGGTCACGGAAGACAAGCCAGTCGCCGAGGATCTCGTAGGTGGGCCCACGCTCCTCGCGCTGAGCGTCGGTGAGCTTGTACTCGTAGACCGGGCGGATCCGGTCGCTCGAGAAGCGCTCGTCGCGCAACGCGTCCATGACGTCGTCGTAGCGGTGGATGAACCACGCCTTGTACAACGGGTTGAAGTAGACGGGATGGCTCTCGCGCAGTTCCGCGAGAATCGGATAAGGGTCGACGACGCGCTCGGGTGTGAGCAGGTCGACGCCCTCGTCGGCGATCGTGTCGGTCATGTCTCCTCAGCCTCCCAGAACGCCTACGACGCAGGCGTTCCCATCGATTCCGGCGGTTCCCCCACCCATTGTCTCCACGACGCCGATCCGGGCGCCTTCGATCTGCCGTTCACCGGCGTCCCCGCGCAACTGCCATGTGATCTCGGCGACCTGGGCGAGACCGGTCGCTCCGAGTGGGTGGCCCCGCGACAGCAGGCCGCCCGACGGGTTCACGGGCTGGGGTCCGCCCAGCCACGTGTGGCGGGACTCGACGAGTTCTCCGCCGCCGCCGCGTTCGCACAGGCCGAGCGCCTCGGTGGTGACGATCTCGCCGATCGTGAACGCGTCGTGGACCTCGAACATGTCGACGTCGGCGGGGCCGATGCCGGCGGCCTCGTACGCGTCGCGGGCGGTGTCCGCGACGATGTCCCAACCCCAGACCTTGTCGGTGCGGTGATCCCACAGCTTCCCGGTCCGAAGGGCCGTGGAGCGGATGGGGACGTCACGTGCGCCCGCGGTGCCCTCGCGCCGGGGCCCGATGATGGCTGCCGCGGCAGCATCCGCGATCGAGCAGCACTCGAAGAGGTGGAGCGGATCGGCGATCATCCGGCTCTCGAGGACGGACTCGACCGTGAAGGTCTTCTTGTGCTGGGCGCGGGGGTTGCCGACGGCGTGTTCGTGGTTCTTCACCGAGACGAGTGCCCGTTGCTCGCCGGTCACGCCGAACTCGTGGAGGTAGCGGGTGGCCGACATGCCGTAGATGCTCGGCATGGCGAAGCCCTGCGCGCCCTCCGGGTCGGACTCGATCGGGTTGATCGCGCCGGTGAACACCGATGTCATCGTCTCGATGCCGAACGCGAGAACCCGCTCGTAGCGCCCGTGGCTGACGGCGACCCTCGCCTCGTGGAAGGCGGACGTGCCGCTCGCGCAGGCGTTCTCGATCGTGATGATCGGGACCTCGAGGATTCCGATCTGTTGCAGGGTGCGGGTCACGGTGCCCGGGTCACCGAACACGGTGCCGGCGAACACGGCATCGACCTCCGACGCGGCGATACCGGCGTCGTCGAGTGCCTCCGAGGCCGCCTGCCACGCGAGTTCACGGGCAGGCACGTCGGGCTGCTTTCCGAACAGCGTGGTTCCGACCCCCCAGATCGCGGGATCAGCCATCGGTGGCCTCCTCTGCGTCGTCGTGTTTCGTGGTCCCGGCGAGGGGCGCTGCGAGCGGATCGCCGTGGGGCGTCATGCCCGTGAGGCGTACCCGGGTTCCGGGTGCCAGGGCGGTCGTCACGGAGTCGTCGAGGTGGGCGAGCAGGCGCGGGCCGTCGTCGAGGTCGATGTAGGCCAGCCCGTAGGGCGGCTCACGTCCGGGTACGGGGATGTACAGGATCGTCGAGGAGAAGACGGTGCCGTCGGGTCCGAACTCCTCACGCTCGAACGGGCCCTGTCCGCACACGGGGCAGCGCGGCGGGGCGACGAGCATCGGGTGCCCGCAACTGGTGCAGCGTCCCCCGGCGATCCTCGTCCCGCCGGCCTCGTCCACGACCGAGGGCCGCGGGTCTGCGGCGGCTCGGGCGCTTGTGTCGGTCCGGTTCTCGCTCACGTCCGCAACCTACCAACCATTCGGTCGATGCTCCCAAGAACGTGCCCGGGGCACACATTGCCGGGACCGGCGACAGAGCTTCGTCAGGCGGCGAGACGACCGTCGACGATATTCACCGTGCGGTCGCAGTGAAAGCGTCTCATTCGCCCCAGTGCCACCGCCGACCTCAGCAGCTATGGGGCAGCTGCGTCGTCGGGATCCGGATCGGCCTCGAGGACGCCAAGCGCGGTCCGCAGCTGATCGACGAGCTCCGGGAGCACGTCGGTGGCGGTTGTGTGAAGAATCTCGAGGTCGATCGACCAATAGCCGTGGATGATCCTGTTGCGGAGTCGGGCGGGCCGTGTCCACGGGATCTCAGGGAATCGTTCTTTCACCGACTGGTCGAGCTGCGCCGCCGCCTCACCCAGGACGGTGAAGTTCCAGAGCAGCGCATCTCGTCGTTGGCGATCCGAGCTGAACTCTTCGAGGTCGAAGCCCGAGACGAGGGCCTGCGCCTGTTCGGCCGCCTCGATCATCTCGCCGAGAAGGAGGAGCTCACGCCGCATACAGGGTCTGGGCCTCGGCCAGCACCGCGTCACGCAGCCGTTCATGCAATGCCTTGCGAGATACCAGGTCGACCGGCCGCCCAAGAGCCTCAGTCAGCTCGTCAGCGAGAGTCTCGATATCCCAACCGAGTCGAGCGCCAGGAGCCAGGTCATAGAGCAGGTCGATGTCGCTGCCCGGGCGATCCTCCCCTCGACTGACTGATCCGAAGACCTCCAAACGCGCCAAACCGAAGCGCTGGCAGATCCCTGCGACCAGGTCGAGGTCGACGTCGAGGCCCGTAGAGGTCACGGCTCAAGCCTACGGCAGTGCGGGCTCGTGATCGGGCCGACGGACGAGTCCCGAGGCGCCCGTTTCACAGTGGTCCCTCCATCCGCTCGATCGCCTTGCGGGCATCACGTGCAACTTCTCGCACCCTCTCGGACGGGTGGCGCTCGGCACTGGAGAGCGCGTCTGAGTACTCGTCGCTGTCGTGCCATCCGCCCCACGCCAGCTCGGTGATGATGTGCGCGGCCCAATAGGCAACCTCATCGGACTCGTCTCGGAGAAGCTCCTCGAGACAGCTCAACCCCTCCGGACCACAGGTACCCCGGAGGAGTTCCACGGCATCGAGCCGCCGCTCGCTGTGCGCAGCCGCCCGGTACTGCTCCATGCAGTACTCGGAAGCCTCGGGGGAGCGCAGGAGGCGCAGCGTTGTGCGAGCAAGTTCACTGCCGGGTCCGTGGGCGAGGTACTCGTCCACAGCTGACCTGATCGCATCAACTCCGACGATCAAGGACAGTGCCCGGCGGGCGTCCTCGCTCGAAACTGTCCGCTGTGCTCCGAGATGGGCAGCCAGTGCGCCCCAGTCGACGACCTCCATGAATCGACCGTAGTCCTTGGGGATCGGGTCAGCCGAGGTGATCTGGGGATCTCAGGCGGCGAGACGACCGTCGACGATGTTCACGGTGCGGTCGCAGTAACCGGTGATGCGCTCGTCATGGGTCACCACGATGGCGGCGATGCCACGGCTGCGCATCTCGTCGCGGATCAGTTCCATGACCTGCTCGCCGAGGCTGGTGTCGAGCGAGGACGTCGGTTCGTCGAAGAGAACGAGGCTGGGGTCGTTCATCAGGGCCCGCCCGATGGCCACCCGCTGACGTTGCCCGCCGGACAGCTGTGAGGGCAGGTTGCGTGCCCGGTCGCTGAGCCCGAGTTCCTCGAGGAGTTGATCGGCCCGTTCGCGCGCCGCACGACCGGTGCGGCGGCCGAGTTCGTCGACGACGAGGAGGTTCTCGCGGGCGTTGAGGAATGGGACGAGATTCACAGACTGGAATACGAAGCCGACCGATTCCTGCCGGAAGCGGGTCAGCGCGCGGTCCCCGTATCCGGAGATGTCCTCGCCGGCGACCTCGACGCTGCCTTCGGTGGGGGAGAGGATGCCCCCGGCGATCGAACACAACGTCGTCTTTCCCGAACCCGAGGGCCCGACGAGCGCGACCATCTCGTCCGCGGCCACCGTCAGCGTGGCGTGGTCGAGGGCGACCACCTCGGAGCCGTCACCCATCGGGTAGGTCTTGCGCACGTCGCTGAGACGCAGGGCGGGAGCCGCGGAGGTGGTCACGATGTCGTTCCGATCGCTGAGGCGGGGTCGACGCGCAGCACGCGGCGCAGGGAGAACCCGCACCCGGCGACGGCGGCGATGACGAGAAGGACGATGCTCGTCACCAGTCGCGAGACGGTGACGTCGAGGGGAATGGAGCCCGGTCCGATGGCGGCATCGAGTGCCAGGGCGGCCGCGCCGGCCACCGTCGCGGCGACCAGGGTGACGGCCAGGGCCTGGATCACCAGGCCCGCGAAGATGGTCGATGAACGCGCCCCCAGCGCCTTGAGAACCCCGTACAGGGCCGTGCGTTCGACGGTGAGGAGCGCGAAGAACAGCGCGATCACCACGAGGGCGATCACGACGGTGACGCCGATGATCTGGTTGAAGACCGACCTCTGTTCACTCACACCGGGAATCGCGTTGACCGCGTCGGCGATCGTGTAGCTGTCGGTGGCGCCTGCCGTCATCTCGTCGATGAGCGTGGGCAGGTCGCCCTCTCCACGGACCACCAGGGCCTGGTAGACGCCCTCGGCCAACTGCGCGTCGGGGCGGTTGTCGGCCAGGATCGACCGCCACGTCGACGGTGAGGCCCACAGGCCGCCCTGTCCGCTGAAGCTGGTGTCGGACACGAAGCCGATCACCTCCACGGGCGACCGGGCCGGGCCGAGCAGCAGCGTCATCCCCACCTCGACGCCGTCGGCCTGCAGGATCTCGTCGGCCCACGCCTGCCCTTCGGCCGGGGCGGGTGGGACTCCGTCGGGTTGCAGTTCGTAGCCGAACAGGGCGACGTCGGCGAGATCACGGGGACCGTTGCCGGGGACGCGGGCCCCGAGTTGAACGAGGCCGAGTCCGCCCACCTCGGTGACGCCGTCGAGCTCCTCCACCAGCAGGCGGATGCCGGGGTCCACGCGACTGCGCACCAGGGACGCCTCCGCCGCGTCGGAGTAGACGATCGCGTCGGCGTCCTGGGCGCGTAGCGCGCCGGTGGACGATCGGAGCAGACCGTCGAGCAGACCGCCGAGGAAGACCAGCAACATGGCGACGAGGGTCAGAACGACCGTGGCGGTCACGAAACGCCCGGGACGGCGGACGAGTTCTCGCAGTGCGAGCTTCATGTCCCGACTCCCGCGCCGGTGGTGGCCTCGATCGGGTCTATCCGCAGGACCCGCCGGGCTGCGAACGCCGCGCTGACGAGGGCCAGGACGGTCAGAGCTATCGCCCAGCCGACCACCGCCGCGGTTTCGAAGGACAGCTGTATCCCGCCGATGCGCCGCCTCGACAGTGGCGTGTAGAGGAGCGTGCCGAGCGCGTAGCCGCTCACGACGATGATCGTGACCTGGATCAACAGCGACGTGACCAGGCGGTGGGCCGGTGCGCCGATCGCCCGCAGAAGGGTCAGGGCGCCGGCTTTCTGGAAGGTGACGATGAGGAAGAACAGCCCGGTGATGCACGGTACGACGAGTCCGTAGAGCCCGAAGATGATCGAGAAGGACTGCTGGACCTGCGACACGCCCGGGGTCTCGGCTGCTGCATCGGACCGCGTGAGGGCGTCGAGGTCCGGCGAACGCTCGTTGATCGCCTCGACGAGGGCGTCGGGACTCACCCCCTCGGCGGGGGAGACGGCCATGATGTTGGGCACCGGGGTGCCTGCGTCGGGATTGACCGAGGTGGTGACGTCGACCCACGTGTCGTAGTGGGTGAACAGTGTCGGCGAGGCGTTGAGCTGTGCGTTGCGTGCGAGCCCCACGATCGTCACGCGGGTGCCGCCGGGCAGGATCGTCACGCTGTCACCGACGTCGAAGCCGTCGGGCGCGGAGGCCTCGCTCGCCACGGCCTCACCCGGCGCGGCGGGGAGGCGGCCCGTGACGAGCGTCTCGGGGGCACCGAGCCCAACGGAGGCCTCGTAGCCGATGATCGTGGTGTCGAAGCGCTCGTCGCCGCCGTCGGGAACGCCGGTGAAGGTCCCCTGGCCGACCCGTGCGGCCGCGCCGACGCCCGGGGTCGTCTCGACGAGGGACTCCAACTCGGCCGTCATGACGCTGCCCTGGATGACGCGCTGTCCGTCCAGCGAATACACGAGAACCGGGGCATTCTGGTTCTCGACAGCGCCGATGAACGACGAGATCAGCCCGTCGCGCAGCGACTGCTGGAACAGGATGAGGAACACGAGCAGTCCGAGGGCCGCCACGAGGAGTCCGAACCGGACCTTGGCCCGTGCCATCTCTCTCAGCGCGAGGAACATCGGTCGAGGATCCGTGGGGGTGGGGGCTCGGGTCGCCGCCGCGGGGCGCGGTCGTCTTCACCGCTCAGAATACCAAGCGGTGCGGGCGGCCGGCGAGCCGAGCGGCACGACCTTGAGGGGGTCGGAGGCGACTGGTACCGTCCGGTACACCAAACGACCGGTTGGTGACGGGGGGTCACACCACATGGCAGACGTTGCGCCGGACATCTTGTCGCCCGCGTTCGCGGCCGATCCGAACCCGCTGCTCCACGAGCTTCGGCGCAACCATCCGGTCACCTGGCACGAAGGCATGCAGTGCTGGATTCTGTCGCGCTTCGACGACGTCGCCCGCTCCTTCAAGACGAAGGAGTTCAACTCCGACAACTACGCGTGGCAGCTCGAGCCGGTGCACGGTCGGACCATCCTGCAGATGGAGGGTCGCGAGCACTCGGTCACCCGCAACCTCATCGCCCCCGCGTTCCGCGGTGGGGAGCTGCGGGATCACTTCGTACCGGTGATCGACAAGAACGCCGTGGATCTGATCGAAGGGTTCGCCATGGACGGGAAGGTCGACCTCGTCGACCAGTTCACGGTCCGGTTCCCCATCAACGTGATCGTCGACATGTTGGGCCTCGACAAGTCCGACCACGACCGATTCAACCGTTGGTACCACTCGATCATGGCGTTCCTGTCCAACCTGACCCAGGACCCCGACGTGACGGCGCAGGGCCTGGCCACGAAGGAGGAACTCCAGGACTACATGTTGCCGATCATCGCGCAGCGGCGTGAGAACCCCGGCGACGATCTCCTCTCCACGCTGTGCACCGCCGAGGTCGACGGTGAGCAGCTGTCCGACGTCGACATCAAGGCCTTCGTCTCGTTGTTGCTGGTGGCCGGGGGCGAGACCACCGACAAGGCCATGGCGAACATGTTCATGAACCTCGTCGCCAACCCTGACCAGCTCGCCGCGGTGCGGGAGGACCGGTCGCTGATCGAGGCGGCGTTCGCCGAGACGCTGCGACACTCACCGCCGGTCCAGATGATCATGCGCCAGGCGGCTGAAGACGTCGAGATCGGCGGCGTGACCATTGCGGAGGGCTCGACGATCACCAGCCTCATCGCAGCCGCCAACCGGGACCCCGACGTGTACACCGACCCCGACCGTTTCGACATCCACCGCGACGACCTCGACGTCGCCAAGGCCTTCTCCGCCGCCGCCAACCACACGGCCTTCGCGCTCGGCCGCCACTTCTGCATCGGCGCGATGTTGTCGAAGACCGAGGTCGAGATCGGCACCAACCGGCTGCTCGACGCGATGGAGAACATCGCCTTCGCCGGCGGACCGCCGACGCCCGTGGGGGTCTTTACCCGCGCGCCGGTGTCGATGCCGCTCACCTTCACGCCCGCATCGGCGTGAAGCCCATCGGGGCCCGGCGCGCCGTCACAATGCGACCGCTGGGGAACCAACGATCAGATCGCCGACCACAGGGAGAGAACCATGGGCGTTGAAGGACTGCGCTTCGTCATCACCGGCAGCGCGACGGGAATCGGAGAGGCCACCGCCCGCGTCGCCGCGGCCAAGGGTGCCAAGGTCGTCGTCTCAGACCTGAACGACGACAAGGGCGAGGGTGTCGCGGCGTCGATCCGCGAGGCCGGCGGTGAAGCCGTGTACCAGCACTGCGACGTGACCGACGCCACCCAGGTGGAGGCGCTGATGGCCGCCGCCGCGGATGCCTTCGGCGGTATCGACGTCCTGCACAACAACGCCGGCGTGCACGAGACGATGTTCGCGCCGCCCGATCAGTGCGATGTCGAGAACATGCCGATCGACGTGTTCCGCAAGGTCGTCGAGATCAACGCCATCGCCCCCTGGGTCTGCACGAAGTTCGCGGTGCCCTATCTCAAGGAGAGTGACAACGCGGCCGTCGTCAACGCGGCGTCGACCGGTGCGCAGTCCGGCTACCCGATGAACTCGGCCTACGGCACCTCCAAGGGCGGGATCCGCCTCCAGACCCAGAACGCCGCGGTGGATCTGGCGAAGTACGGCATCCGCGTCAACTGCTACGGGCCCACGGCGATCGCCACGGAGATGGTCACCGAGTTCGTCAAGCAGTCCGACGATCCCGAAGCGTTCGAGAAGGCGCTCATCGGGACCGCCTTGATCCCCCGCCTGGGCAGGCCTGAGGAGGTCGCAGAACTCGTCTGCTTCCTGGCCAGCCCCGAGGCGAGCTTCATCAACGGCGCCTACTACCTCATCGACGGTGGCTCACTCGCATGGCGTGGCCAGGCGAGCGACCTCGGCATCATCTGAGCCACCTTCACCCATCAGGTCCACCAGCAAGCCCTTCCGACAGGAGACACATCACAATGGCCGACAAGCAAGCCATCACCGAACTTCTCAACCGTGCCGGGGTCGCGTACGACACGCCCGACCTCGACTTCCTGCTGAACATGTTCGTGGACGACGGCGTCTTCGAGCTCGTGATCACGGGCAACGATCCGATGATCTTCGAGGGCCGCGAGACCATCAACGGTCTCTTCGAGGGTTCGCTCGAGGACCAGGACGACCAGCGTCGTCACGTCGTCACCAACATCTTCTTCCAGAACGAGACCGAGACATCTGCGACGACCGTCTCGTATCTCACCCTCATCACGGTCAAGGACGGTGCACTCACCGTCATCTCGAGCGGCGTATACACCGACGACGTCGTCCTCGTCGACGGCGAGTGGAAGCTCAAGAAGCGTCACCTGCTTCTCGATCTCCCCTACTGAGACAGGCCCGACCCCGTGCCGGGGTGGTCGTGGCCTCCAGGTCACGCCGCCCCGCCGCGTGTTCCCCGTACGACACGACAGGAGACTCAGGATGAACATCGGGATGATCCCGGCCAAGTGGGCCCGCCAGACGCCGGACAACGAGGCGATCATCGACGCGACCACCGGGACCCGGGTGACTTTCGCGCAGCTCGACGAGCACGTGCGTCGTCTGGCCAACGGGCTCATGGCGCTCGGCCTCGAGCGTGGTGACCGCGTCGGCATCCTGAGCCAGAACTCCGTGGAGTACGCGGCCCTGTACTTCGCCGCCGGACGGTGCGGGCTCATCACCCAGCCGCTGAACTGGCGGCTCTCCGCGCCCGAGCTCGCGAGGATCATCAACGGCGCCGAGCCGAAGGTCTTCATCACCCAGGGGCAGTTCGTCGGGGTGGCCGACGAGATCATGACCCAGGTGGAGTGCGTCGAGCACTGGATCAGCTACGGCGAAGGTGGCGACGGCAGCTACGAGGCCATGATCGAACGGGCCTCCGACGCGGAGCCCGCCGGCTCCGCCGAGCTCGGTGGCGACGACCCGCTGTTCATCTTGTACACCGGCGGCACGACCGGCGAGTCCAAGGGCGCGCTGCACACGCACAACTCGGTGTTCCACGGCATGCTCAACCAGACCGTGGCCGAACGGATCGTCCCCAGCGACGTCTACATGTTGACCGGCCAGATGTTCCACATCCCGGTCGTGTTGGCCATCAACTACCTCGCGCACGGCTGCCCGCTCGTGCTCATGAACTTCGACGCGAAGCTCGCGATGGAGCTCATCGAGAAGGAGAAGGTCTCCGCGTTCCTGGGTGTGACGACGATGCTCAACTGGATGATGGCCGTCGAGAACTTCGACGACTACGACATCTCGAGCCTGCGCAACATCCAGTACGGCGGTGGGCCGATGCCGTCGCGGGTGATCGCCGAGGCGTTGGACAAGTTCCCGTGCACCCTCATCCAGGGCTACGGCCAGACCGAGGGCACGACCATGTGCTTCCTGTCCCAGGAGGACCACATCCGGGCGATCGGCGACGACTACCACCCCGAGCGCCTCAAGTCGTGTGGCCGGGAGGGCTTCATAAGCTCGGTGCGCGTCGTGGACCCCGAGGGCAACGACGTCCCCTGCGACGGCGAGACGGCCGGCGAGATCATCGTGAAGTCCGAGGCCAACATGGTCGGTTACTTCCGCCGCCCGGACCTCACGGCCGAGACGATCAAGGACGGCTGGATGTGGACGGGGGACATGGCCACCATGGACGAGGAGCGTTACGTCTTCATCGTGGACCGGGCCAAGGACATGATCATCTCCGGGGGCGAGAACATCTACTCCGTGCAGGTCGAGGAGGCCATCTCGAAGCATCCCAATGTCCTCGAGGTGGCCGTCATCGGGATCCCCGACGACGAGTGGGGTGAGTCGGTCAAGGCCTACGTCGTGTTGAAGCCGGGGACCGAGGCGACCGAGCAGGAGATCATCGACACGGCCCGCGAGAACCTCGCGTCGTACCAGAAGCCCCGCTCCGTCGAGTTCATCGACTCGCTCCCCAAGGCGCCCACCGGCAAGATCCTCAAGCGGGATCTGCGGGCGCCGTACTGGGAAGACAACGAGCGACAGGTCTGAGAGGGGCTGTCGCATGCGCATCGGCTACCTCATCGACACGAACGCCGGTGGGTACGACCAGCCCCTGCCGACGCCCGAGAACGCCTCTGCGACTCTCGACGCGATGATCACCGAGGGGATCCTGGCCGAACAGGCCGGGTTCCACTCGATCCAGGTCCCGGACCGTCACGGACGTACCGAGTCGTACTTCGGTTCGCCCCTCAACCTCTTGATGATCCTCGCCCACGAGACCGAACGGGTCGCACTCGGTTCGTACTGCCTCGTGAACACGCTCTACCACCCCATGCACGTGGCCGAGCAGTGTGCGCTGATCGACAACATCTCCAAGGGCCGCCTCTACATGACCTGGGGCCGGGGCTACCACGACGGCTACTGGGGCCAGTTCGGTGTGCCCTCCGAACGGATGCTCGGCCGCTTTCTCGACGGTGTCGAGCTCATCGAGAAGGCGCTCGCGTCCAAGGGTGAGCGCTTCGACTGGAGTTCGGACTTCCACGAGGTCCGCGACGGGTTGCTGACGCCCAACTCCTATCAGCAGCCCCGCTTCCCGTTCTGGGGTGGCGGTCAGTTCCCGAAGTCCATCGCCCGCTGCGGCCGCTACGCGGAGTCCTGGACCTGCGACGACTTCCCGATCCTGCCCGCGGTGTGGGAGGAGCAGGCCGGGGCCTACCGCCGCACAGCGCAGGAGGAGGGCAAGGAGCCTTTCATCGTCCTCATGCGCAACGGCTGGGTGGCGGACTCCTTCGAGGACGCGGCCGCCCAGTTCGGCACGCACTACGTGGACGAGATGCGTTTCTACTGCCGGCAGGGGATCCTGGCCCATCACCCCGAGTTCGACTCGCCCGAGAAGATCACTGCGGACTCGGCTCGTCCGCACATCATCGTCGGCACGCCCGAGCAGTGTCGTGAGCGGCTCGAGCAGTATCACACCGAGCTCGGCGTGGATTACTTCACGATCCGTTTCCGGATGGTGTCCGGACCGTCGTTCGAGGCCACCCGCGAGCAGATCCTCCGCTTCGGCGAGGAGGTCGTGCAGCCGCTGCACGCCAAGTACCCGGCCCCGACGCATCCGGCGATCCCCGAGGCGTGTCGCTGGTAGCGCCTCCCGGCGGTGCGATCCGATCAGCCACTGACCAGACACGAAGACGAGAGAGGACACCACACGTGCCCATACCCGACCTCGACGAGCTCAACACGATGGTGGGCCATGAGCTACCCGGCGGCACCTACGAGCTCGAGGACTACAAGGACTGGCTGACCCGCGACGTCGTGGGTGCCACGCCGGCCGTCGACGGCGTGGCGCTGCCGATGTTCTGCTACTACGCGGCCATCGCCGGCATGGGAGTCAGCATCGACGGCCTGTTTCAACTCGTCGATGCCACCGCTGACAGTGGTGTGATGTTCGGCGAGGCCGAGATCGACATCCGCAAGCCCTTCCGCCTCGGCGAGACCTACTCGGTCAAGGGGAGGATCACCGAGATCAAGCGCAAGGAGGGCCGTAAGGCCGGCGTCTTCGACATCGTCACCTTCGTGCTCGATGTCGTCGACTCGTCGGGTGAGGTGGCCGGTGTGTCAACAAACGCGTTCGTGTTCCCGAGGAGGGACGACTGATGGTCGCTGTCGGTGATGAGATCCCGGAGCTGGTGATCGACCCGGTCGACACCGAGAAGATGAAGACGATGGCCGCTCTGCTGCAGGACCCGAATCCCATCCACTGGGACGTCGAGGTCGTGAAGAAGCTCGGTATGGGAGACAAGGCCGTCAACCAGGGTCCGAACAACTGGGCCTACATCGGTTCGATGCTCGCCGCATGGGCCGGTGGTGACGACAAGGTCCGCAACATGAAGGTGCGGTTCCTCGACAACGTCTTCGCGGGTGACCGCGTGGTAGCCGGCGGCAAGGTCACCGCCGTCGAGGGAGACCTCGTCACCTGCGACGTCTGGCTCGCCCGAGATGGCGATCATCCCGTCGTCGCCGGCACCGCCGTCGTCCAGATGACCTGACTTCCACAGGCTTGCGAGGATGGGCGTGCCGAGCGCTCAGGCGTCGTCGGTGTGTCCGTAGCAGAGCTCGATGATGGCCTGTTCGGTGACGGCGTCGCCTTCGACCTCGCCGACGAAACGGCCCTCGTGCATGGCGATGACGCGGTGGCAGATGCCGACCAGCTCGTTGAACTCCGATGAGATCAGGATGATCGCCTTGCCCTGCGTGGCGAGTTCCTCGATCACCTCGTAGATCTCGTCCTTGCCGCCGACGTCTACGCCGTGGGTGGGCTCGTCGAAGATCAAGATGTCGGCTCCCTGGGACATCCAGCGGCCGATGACGACCTTCTGCTGGTTGCCGCCGGACAGGAGCCGGACCTCTTTGGTGTCCGTGGGGGTGGCGACGTCGAGGCGCTCGATGATCCTGCGCGCCTCCTTGCGCTCGGACGCCGGTGAGGGGGCGGCGACGTTGGGCATGAGCCGGTGCTTGGGGAGTGACGCCAGAGTGATGTTGTGGCGGATCGAGAAGTCCATCACGTTTCCCTGGGTCTTGCGATCCTCAGGCAGAAGCGCCAACCCGGCGTGCATCGCATCCACCGGGCTGGTGATCTTCACCTGGCGACCGTGCACGGCGATGGTGCCGCGAGTGTGACGGTCGGCGCCGAAGATCGCCCGGACCAGCTCCGTGCGCCCTGCGCCCACCAGGCCCCCGATCCCCAGGATCTCTCCCGCGCGCAGGTCGAACGAGCACCCCTCGACCCCTGTGTTGGTGGCGATGTCGGTCACCTCGAGGACGACCTTGGTGTCAGGCCGCCCGCCGATACCACGGCTCTCACGCCGCTCACGCGCCGACTGGGCGTTCTCCTGGCCCGTGATGTGGGTGATGAGGCTGCGGCGGTCGAGATCCTCGGTCCGTTCGTCGGCGACAACCCTGCCGTCCCGCATGACGACGACCCGCTCGGTGAGTTCGAAGATCTCCTCGAGTCGGTGCGACACGTAGATGACGGCGATCCCGCGCTCTCGGAGGCGGCGTACGACGGCGAAGAGATGGTCGATCTCCTCGTCGGTGAGCGAGGCGCTGGGCTCGTCGAGAACGAGAAGGCGGGCCTTCTGAGCCAGCCCACGGGCGATCATCACGAGGCGTTGCTGCGCGACCGAGAGGCTCCCGACGGCCGTCTTCGGGTCGATATCGACCTCGAGGTCGTTGATCACCGCCCGGGCCTGGCTGTAGAGCTCGGGCCAGTCGATGAGGCCACCGAAGCGGCGGGGGAATCCCAGACCGAGCATGACGTTCTCCGCGACCGACAGGTCGGGCACGTCGTAGAGGTCCTGGTGTACGAATGCGAGGCCGGCACGCGTTGCCTGCACGGGCTGGTGGAGGTCGAGGACCTTGCCGTCGAGGTGCATGGTCCCCTCGTCGGGGCGCACCGCCGCGGCGATCATCTTGATGAGCGTGCTCTTGCCGGCGCCGTTCTTGCCGACCAGGCCGACGGTCTCCCCGGTGACGAAGGTCAGGTCCACGTTCTGGACGGCCTTCACACCGGGGTATGACTTCGAGAGTCCGGCGATCTCGAGGAACGGCGTGCCGTGTTGCGACGCCGCGGGCGACTCCTCCACCGTCGTCATCGGCGGCTGGCCCCCAGCCGGCTCAGCAACATGGCGCCGACGAGGATGGATCCCTGCGCGATGTTCTGGATGTCCTGCTCGTATCCCATGAACGTGAGTCCCGAGTCGACGACCTTCAGGAAGATCACGCCGAGGACCGTGCCCCAGACGTTGAACTGCCCGCGCCGCGACGCTGCTGCGCCGAGAAAGGCTGCTGCGAAGGCGGGTAGCAACAGCGAGTCGGCCGAGTTCGGGATGGTCGATGCGGTCCGGGCCGTCTCGACGACGGCGGCGATGACCGCGGTGAGGCTCACTACGACGAAGCCGGCGGCCCGGAGCAGCTTCACCCGGATGCCGGCCAGGCGGGCCGCCTCCTGGTTGCCGCCGATCGCGTACATGTAGCGGCCGACCTCGGTCTTGGCGAGGAACAGCCACAAGATGATCGCGAGCCCGGCGGCTATCCATACGGGCGAGGAGAACTCCGTCAGCGGTTCCGGCTTGCCGACACCGAGATCACGGTACGAGTCGGCCATCTCGCCCGCGCCGGTGATGAAGCGGTTGTCGGTGAGCGTCACCTGGATACCGGCCAGAACGATTCCCGTCGCCAGTGTCGTGATGAACGACGGGGTGCCTATGTACGCCACGAGGTAGCCGTTGATGGCTCCGGCGATGATGCCGAATCCGACCGCGACCAGCACCGCCCAGCCCCACCCCCAGCCGTGGTTGACGATGAGCACGACGACGGTTGCTCCCGCCGCCGACGACATACCCGCGATGGACAGGTCGAAGTCGCCCATCGCAAGAACGACCGTGAGCCCCAGGGCCAGGATCAGCAACGGTGAACCGATGGCGAGTGTCGTCCGCATGTTCGCCATCGACAGGAACCGGTCGTCCTGCGTCGAGAAGAAGACCACGCAGCCGAGCAGCGTGACGATCACCCCGAAGCGTGACATGAAGTCGATCAGGTCGAATCGGGCGCGCGTCGCCTGCACGTTGGACGGCGCGTCTGCCGAGATGTCGCTCATTCCCCCTCCAGTGCCACCCCTTGTGGCGGCATGAGGTTACAGAAGAAAAGGGCCGGCAGTGGCATCCGCCACCGCCGGCCCTCAGAAGCTCAGAGTCCGCTGTCCTTCGGGACTCCGATCAGCAACCGGCGACGCCGGTGAACTCGTTGCACCATTTGGTCTTGAAGAAGTCCTCGTAGCTGCCTGGCGGCGGCGCCGGGACGATCTCGCCCTCGGGCGGGAGGTTGTCGGCCGTGATGACCTGACGGGACGAGAAGTTCAGCCCGCCGTAGTCCGGTGCCCGCTCCTGGGAAGGCTGCTCGTCGCGGGCGAGGAGCTGTGCGACGGCGTCCACGTTGCCCCAGCTCTGCCACTCGAGCTTCTCGTCGACCGCCGCGGTCAGACGACCCTCACGGATGTCGGTGAGGGTGCCGGGGTTGGCGTAGAACGTCACCAGAGCGGGACGGTCCGCCTCGTCGATGGCGCCGATCGCCTGGGCGGCGCCGATGGAGGCCACGGAGAAGTTGATCCACACGACGTCGATGTCGCCGAACTGGGTGATCTTGTTCGTCACGTCCTGGGCGGTGCCGTCGACCATGTTGGTCGGGTCGGCTTCCCAGGTGTCGACGATCTCGATGTTCGCACCGTTGTCGATGGCCTCGTTGAGGCCGTTGATGCGCTTGTCGCTCCACGCGGCCGGGAAGGTCTGCACGAGCATGCGAGCCCCGTCGGGGAACTCCTCGGCGACCCACAGCGCCAGCTGGCGTCCCAGGTCGGTGTCGTCGGAGGCAAGACCCTGCAGGTAGTTGTCACGGGGGTCGACCTCGCCGCCGGCCGAGAAGATGGGGACACCTTCGGATTCGGCCCGCTCGATGATGTCGGTGATGAAGGCCTCGGGGATGCCGTCGGTGAGCATCACGTCGATGCCCTTGTCCAGCAGCTGGTTTCCGCAGATGGGCATCTGAGCGGGGTCGCCACCTGCGTCGCAGGTCTCGAAGCCCCATCCGAAGAAGTCGACGGCGTCCTTGGCGGCGTCCTCGATGCGCTTGCCGGCTTCGTCGGCGTACACCCACTGGAGGTAGCCCACGGTGATGCTGGGGGCCTCGGTGACCTCGCCGGTGGCGCTGAGAGCGGCATCGATGAGGGTCTGGTCGTCACCGAACGTGGTGCCCGGTGCCTCCATCATGTCGCCGTCGTCGCCCGATGCGCCGTCGTCGCCCGATGCGCCGTCATCCGATGAGGTGCCGTCGTCGCCCGATGCGGACGTGTCGTCGTCATCATCGCCGCAGGCAGCGGCGATCATTGTGAAGACCAGTAGTAGTGCGAGCAGACGCCAAAGGCGCGAACGCGTTCGTGACTTCATCGAGGTATTCCCCCTCCTAGGTGGATGCTGTGAAACAGCTTCAGAGACTGTAGAGGCTCAGAATCGTCCTGAGCCAGCCAAACGCTAGTTTGAATTCCCCGCGATGAGGCCGCGCCCCCTCAGGTCTGTCCCGTGCCGGGACCTGCCGGGGTGCGTGCCTTCAACTCACGAGAACAGCCCGCTGAGGCCCGGCGGACGTTCGAGGATCACCGTGTCGTCGATGCCATCGAGGTGGAAACCGGCGGACCCCGGCAGGGTCAGATCGCCGACGGTGAAGGATGCGGTCGAGCCCAGGAACGGACCGACGACAACCGAGCACCGGCCATCGAATCCGGTTGTGCACACCGTCGCGTCGACCGTCTGGAAGAGCCCGTCCTGGACCACGGTGACCTCGACGCCCGAAACCGGTGTGCCGTCGCGGTCTTCGATGAGCACCGAGACCTGGCCGCGCCAGCGGAACAGGCCGCTACGTACCGACGTTCCGGTCATCTCGGCGACGACCCCGAGCTCCGCGTTCACCCTGTCGGTGTCGATCTGAAGCGACGTCGAAGCGGTGAATCCGGTCACCGGATCGGTGGTCGTCACCGTGATCACGGGGCGCGGCTGGGCGGTGGCGACGTTGTCGATGACGATGTCGGCCGAATCGACCGGCGTCCCTGAGGTCGCGGCGATCTCGGTGTTCGGGTCGGTCTCGTCGAACACGCAGGCGATTGCGCCGCCATCGCCGTCTTCGCACACGGCGGTCAGTGTTGTCGCGACCACGTTGTCCAGGTCGGAGTCGGCGAACTCGGGTAGTCCGTCGTCGCACTGCGCGGGGATCTGGCCACCCGTGAAGGCCTCGAGGCCGCATCCGCTGCCGCCGGCGATCCCGTCGATTGTGACCGTCGGCAACGAGGCCGTGCCGATTGCGACGGTCATGTCGTCACAGGTCGTGTTGGACTCGTCGTCGGTGACGACGAGAGCGAAGTCGTAGCTCGCCACCGGGTCACCGGCGGTCCGCTCGAGGCCGGTGGGCTCGAGGTCCGTGGCGACGGTGGTGTCGAGACTGCCTGCACAGTCGCCCTCGTACCACGTGGTGGTTTCGACCGAGCCGCAGAACCCGTCGCTTGCGCTGCCTGCCAGGTCGAAGCTGACAGGCGCCCCTTGCGTCTCGTCGGGGAACTGCTGGTCGGGACCCGCGTCCGCCAGGGGAGGTGAGTCGACGGCGCAGGTGCCGAGCCACACCTCTGCTCCGCCGCGGGGTCCCTCGCCGCCGAATGGGTTCGCCGTACCGACGACGAGCCCGTAGTCGGTGGAGAGGAGACTGCGACCGCCGTAGTTGGCCCCGGTACCCAGGCCGTCGGTGAACACGACGTCCCATGTCGGGCTGGTGCCGCCGGTGGTGGAGTACATCTCGAAGCCGTCGCCGACGAAGGTGTCGAGCGAGGTGACGTAGAGGCGGTCTTCGTGCGCCTCCAGTTGCCAGATGTAGTTGGCGATCTGCTGGTCCAAGATGAGTTCGATCATCACGATCGACCGCGCCAGCGGGTGGATGGCGTCCCAGCCGTCGCCGCTCGTCGGTGGGGTACCGAGGTCCACCCCGAATGTCCCGAGGAAGAGTCCGTAGAGCCCTGCGATGGTCCCGTCGTAGGCGCCGGTGGCGAAGAACGGTGGCGGCCCGCCCGGGTCGGAGAAGGGGAGCATGCCGGGACCGCGGTCGCTGGTCGGAAGGCAGTCGGGGTTGTCCGGGTCGACGTCGGGGTCGCACGAGTTGCCGACGAGGGGATAGGGGATCGCCTCCGACGGACCCACGGTGAGGAACTGCGGTACCCCGCCCAGTGACAGGAGGTTCACATAGCTCGACGCCGTGCCTCCGAACGTCGCGAAGGCCGAGAAGTCCGCCGGGCTGGTGACTCCCTCCCATCCGGCGCGGGGGTAACCCGCCACGACGTTCCAGGTGCCGTCGCGGTGCAGGACGATGATCTCCGCGAGGCTCAGGCCGGTCGGGGAGAATCCGGACTCGGCCATGCCCATGTAGATGTCGCCCTGGAACTCGACCATCCAGGCCACGCCGGCGTTGGCCGGTCCCCACTCCCCGTCGTTGCGCAACCATGGCGGGTCGAAGGGTCGACCGCCGCCGTAGTCGAGGAGCTTCTCCCAGCTTCCGACGGCACCGGTGCACCTGAAGAAGCCGCACGGCCTCGTGTTGACCCACACCTCCGCGCCGGTGGTGCGGTTGATCGTGCCGGCGACGATGGTGTCGTCGCGGCCGTCGCCGTCACGGTCCCACAGGGTCGTGGCGAACACGCCGAGGTTGTCGGGGTTGCCGAATCCGGGGAGGCTGATCTCCTGCCAGGTGCCGAACGTCGGGAACCGGTTGGCGAGCATCACCGGATTGGCGGCGATGTCGGGGTCGGCGGTCGTTCCGAGCGGGGAGGTCATGAGCCACCCGTTCAGACAGGTGAGGCCGCGGAAGCCGAGGTCGCCGCTCGGAAGGCCGCGACGGCTCGCCTCGACGAACGTGATGCCGTCGTTCGACATGAGGATCCGGGGCGCGACCCCGATGGTCGCCACGTAGAGCCGGCCTCCACACGAGGTCATGTTGCGGTAGCCGAAGTCGCGCGGGATGGCCCCGGCGAGCAGCGGCGACTCGTGGACCTTCGTCCAGGTCCCCTCTGCGCCGCCGTTTCCGGCCCACTCGTAGCGCCAGATCTCCGCGCGGAACCGGGTGAGGTCGCCGCGGCCGTCGTCGTCGAAGAGATCGAGCACGCCGCGGACCGTGCCGACAACGAGGGCCCCGTCGAACTCGGCCGAGGACCAGATGTAGTCGTTGAGCGAGCTTCCGTCCGGATTCGGGACGAGTCCACCGGGGCCCGCCACGGTCTGTTCGAAGCCCTCGATGGCGAGGGGGACGAAGTCACTCGTCGACGTCGGTGGGTCGTCGGCGGCCGCCGGTCCGGCCGCGGTGAAGGTGGCCGTAGCCAGGACCGCGACAACTGCGGCTGCCGCGACGGCGCCTCGGAACCAGCGTCTGCAAGCCATGACCATCACCCCGTTGCGCGTGGAACCGCGCTCGCCGAACATCTCCGCACGGAGGCTAGCCGCTGACGTGCGCGGACCCGTTCGTCACGTGTCGAGGTCGAGCGTCGTCGCCAGGGCGCTCCAGGCTTCAGCCGGGATCGTCGTGCGGTCGGCGTCCGCGAGGACCTGGATGGCGACGTGATCGGCACCCGCTTCGAGGTGGGCGCGGCAGCGGGCGGCAACCGTCTCCACGTCGCCGTGGGCGACGAGGGCATCGACGAGGCGGTCGCTGGGACCGGACAGGTCGGACTCCCCGAACCCCATGCGCACGATGTTCCTGGCGTAGTTGGGTAGGCCGAGGTAGGTGCTCAGCCAACGCCGGGCCAGGTCACGGGCGTGGCGGGCATCGCCGTCGATGACCACCGTCTGTTCGGGAGCGAGCAGCGGCCCGGGGCCCAGCATCTCCCGGGCGCTCGCGGTGTGGTCCGGCGTGACGAGGTAAGGGTGGGCGCCGTCGGCGTGCGACGCGGCGAGCTCCACCATGCGAGGTCCGAGGGCGGCGAGGACGAGCGGGCTCGGTGCCGCCGGCCTCGGTCCGCGATAGGGCGCCTGTTCCATCGCCTCGAGGTAGGCCGTCATCGTCGCGAGGGGCTTGTCGTAGGGGAGGGACCTCGCCCCGGTGACCAGCGGCGCATGGCTGACGCCGAGGCCGAGCAGGAACCGCCCGCCGGATGCCTCAGCGAGTGTCTGCTGGGCCGCAACCGTGGTGAGCGGGTGTCGCGCCTGGATCTGGGCGATGCCCGTCGCGACGGTGAGCTGCGACGTCGCCTCGAGCAGGATCGCGGCCGTGACCATGGCGTCGCGCCCCGAGGACTCGGGGATCCACAGGCAGCCCCAGCCGGCCCTCTCGAGCTCCTGCGCGGTCGACCGCAACGTCGTGGCCGGGTGCGCGTCGAAGCCGCCGAACCACACTCCCCATTTTCCGGCACCGATCAGCGCTGTCATCGCGGTCGACTCCTCCGATTCCGTCCGACGTACCGTCGCCGGAGCCGGGGCGATCATCTCATGTCGGTCGCCGGCTCAGGCGCCCCGCTCGGATCGCTGGTACGTGTACACGCCGAGGGCGCCGATCACGATGACCATGCCGACCACCTGCAGGGCGGCCACCTGCTGGTCGAGTAGCCAGAATGCGAGCAGGGCGGCGCCCACGGGATTGGCCAACTGGAGGATCCCGACGACGGAGAGAGGTACGCCGTTGTGGGCGAAGTTCGTCAGAACATGGCCGGTGCCGGGGAGTGCGACGACGAGCGCGACCCGCAGCCAGGTCTCGCCTCCGGTGCCGTCGGGGATGAGCGCCTGCCCGGACAGCACGGCGATGGGGGTGATGATGATCGCCCCCCACGCGAACAGCCCTGCCATGAACCCGAGGGTGTCCACCGTGTGACGGGCGCGCTTGCCGGCCGCGAAGTACACGGCGAGAGCCACCATCGAACCGAGAGCGAGGAGGTCGCCGCCGAGGTCGCCGGTCCCCTCTGTGTTGGACGAGCGCAGCACGAGCGCGGCCCCGGCGATGGCGAGGAGGATCCACGCGACGTCACGGCCGGTGGCTGATTCGCCGAAGACGAAGCGCCCCGCGATCAGCAGGGGTATCGGCGACAGCACCGAGATGAGGGTCGCGTTCGCAACGCTCGTCTGTTGGACCGCGGAGAAGAACAGGGCCATGTTGACCCCGAGTGCCAGGCCGGCGGGGGCGGTGGCCACCAGCACGGCCCGGTCCAGGCGCCGCCTCCGGGCCAGGAGGATCAGGTTCATGACGACGGTCGCCGTCCACAGGCGCCAGAAGGCGAAGGCCAGCCCCTCGAGGTCGGCGTCGGCGACGATCACGGGGCCCGTCGAGAACAGGACCACACCGGCGACGGCCGCGCCGAGAGCGGTGCCGCCGGTGCGGCGGGACCTCTCACCGGGGGTCGTCGTTCCGCGTTGCGCGGCACTGTCGGCTGGGGTGCTCACGGCAGTCTCCGGATCGTCGCGATCACCCTACGGGCCGAGTGCACCAGGTGGTCGTGGAGAGGCCCCGCTGCGCGTCCGGTCGACGTTGTCGCCGCCGGGACAGACGGCATACTCGGCACTGTGATGGGTACCCGCCGCCGAGAACGAGCCGGCCTCGACAGGCCGACGCGTCGCCGCTGGACCGACTTCGTCGTCATCACCCGCCAGGCCGCCATCACCGTGGCGCCCGCCGGTCGCCGTGTCGTCTCTCCGCTCCGCCAGATCGCCGCGACCGCGATCGCTGCGATCTTCGTCGGTCTCGGGGCCGTTGCATTCGTGAAGGCCGGCCGGGGTGTTCCGCCCTACGACGTCCTGCTGTTGGGACTCTCGGAGCGGATCGACGTCAGCCACGGCCAGGCGGGATGGATCGTAGGAGGCGCGCTCTTCGTCGTCGCTGCCGCGCTCGGTCGACGGCCGGGTCCGGTTGCGCTCGCGTGGGTGATCGCCAACGGTCTCACCGTGGACCTGTTCACGCATCTCCTCAACGACGCCGATTCCATTGCGGCTGAGGTCGCGTTCATGACAGTGGGAATCGTGGCGATCGCAGCGGGGATCGCGGCGTTCGTCCAGGCGACGGACTCGGGCGGGCCCTACGAGTTGATCATGGCGGCGATGGGGGACCGGGGTCGGTCACGGGTCGCGACGCGCGTGGCCCTCGACGTGGGGGTCGTCACCGCCGGCGTCGCACTCGCCGGCCCCTACGGCTTCGCCTCGCTCGTCTACCCCTTCGTCATGGGGCCCGTGCTCGGCGTGACCCTGCAGGGATTCGACGACCTGCGCAGCGGCCGGGAGTCCCGGATCGGGCGAGCCTGACCCATGTCGACCGGCGAGTTGGTCGCCGTCATGGCGGTCGTCCTCGTCGGGGCGGTTCTGCAGGGGTCGGTCGGGTTCGGGATGAACGTCGTGTCGGCTCCGGTCGTCATCCAACTCGAGCCAGACCTCGTCCCGGGGCCGTTGCTGCTCGCCGCGTTCTTCCTCACCCTCTTCGCAGCCATCCGTGAGCGGACCACCCTCGACATCTCCGGCGCCGGCTGGATCGTCGTGGGTCGGGTACCGGGTTCCGTGCTCGGAGCGCTCGCCGTCGCCGTGTTGTCCACCCGCGGTCTGTCGCTGGCCCTCGCCGCGATCGTGTTGAGCGCGGTCGTCGCGTCGGCGTCGGGAGTCTCGATCGTCGAGAACCGGGGGACCATGTTCGGGGCCGGTGCGGTCGCCGGGTTCTCGTCGACAACCACGTCGGTGGGCGGGCCGCCGATCGCCCTGGTGCTGCAGGGCCGCTCCGGGCCCGAGCTGCGGTCGACTCTCGGTGCCATCTTCGTGATCGGCGTGGTGATGTCGTTGACGACGTTGGCGCTGACCGGCGAGTTCGGAACGCGGGATCTCGAACTCGCCGTCTTCGTGGTCCCCGCCGCGGTGGCCGGCTTCGCCCTCTCCGGCCCGTTGCGGCCCTTGATCGACAGGGGTCATACCCGTCCCGCCGTGCTCGCCGTGTCAGCGCTCGCCGCGACCATCTTGTTGGTCCGGGTCCTGGTGGATTGAGGCGCGGCGGGCGGTGATGTCGCAAACCACGGGCGCGGCAGAACCCGGTACGGCCAGACTGGCCCGGTGAACCGACGACTCCTCACGGTGCTCGGTGCCGGCTCGTTCGTGCTCGGCGTCGGCGGATCCATGGTGTTCACGCTCCTCGCCGAGCTCCAGGACGAGCGCGGCCTCCCGACGAGCTCCCTGGGTCTCGTCGCCGGTTCGTTCTTCGTCGCGGCTCTGGTGGGCCAACTCGGCCTCGCCCGCCACGCCGATCGCGGTCAGGCCAAGCACCTGTTGGTGGGGGCGTTGCTCGCGTCGACGGGATCCCTCGTCTGGTTCGCCTACGGCGACGGACTCGCCCAGATGATCGCGGCGCGGGTCCTGGGCGGCCTCGCCTTCGGTGTGTGGGATCCGATCGTGAAGGGACTCGCAGGCCGTGCCGGGCGGGAACGGGCGGGCGCCACGGTGGGCCTGCTCACGAGTGCGCAGCTCGCCGGGGTCGTCGTCGGACCTCTGGTCGGCGGGCTTCTCGCCGACGCCGGCTCCCTGAACGCCGCCTTCGCGATCGTCGCGGTGGCCGTCGTCGCAGTCATCCCGTTCGTCCTCGTCGTTCCGGTACCCGAGGCCGAGGCGGCGGTCGTGGCCCGCGGCCAGGTGCGCCGCCTCGTGCGCCGTCGCCCGCTCATCGTCGCGACGCTCCTCGGTGTCGCCCTCTTCGCTCCCGAGGGGATCTACGACGCTCTCTGGGCCCGGTACCTCACGGATCTCGGCGTGTCGACGACGTTCATCGGGGTCTCGTTGGCCGTCTACGCGGCACCCTTCATGGTCCTCGCCCCCTTCGGCGGACGTCTCGCCGACCGATTCGGCCCGGATCGCGCCGCGCTCGTCGCAGCCGCCGCGACCACCCCGATGCTCCTTCTGTACGGCCTCGTGCGTGAGCCGTGGATCCTCGTCGCACTCGGAGTCGGGGAGGCGGCGATGACAGCCGTCGGCTTCCCGGCCGTCGCCGCCGCAGTCGCACGCGCCGCCCCCGACGAGGACCAGGTGGCCGGCCAGGGGCTCGTCGGCGGTGTCTCGCTCGCAGTGGCGGGACTCGCCGGAGCGCTCGCGGCTCCGGCCTACGCCGCAGGGGGGGCCCGACCCGTCTTCATCGTCTCCGCGGTCGTCGTGGCAGCCGTGGCTGCTGCAGCCGGGCTGTTGCTCGCGCGGCCGTCGGGTTCTCCGGGAAGTGTGACCGCCGTCGCAACCTCGGGGTGAACGCGTCCGGCATCGGGGCCCGGTCGCGGACGACCCCGCGTCCTGGCCCGACCGCCGACTACCCTCGGCAGTCCACCGAGGAGGTGGGATCCGATGCGACGTGAACGGGCCAACGCCCCAACCCGCTCTCTGTTCGACTCGTCCGCTGTGGGTATCGAGCTCACCGGACTGTCGAAGACGTTCCCGGGCTCGTCCTCGCCCGCGGTGTCGTCTCTGGATCTCGAGGTGACTCCCGGATCGATCGTCGTGCTCGTGGGTCCCTCCGGCTGTGGGAAGACGACGACGCTCAAGATGATCAACCGCCTCGTGGAGCCGTCGGCGGGCACGATCACCATCGGCGGCGTCGATGCGCGCTCCCTGCCCGCTCACGAGCTGCGTCGCCACATCGGATACGTGATCCAACAGACCGGGCTGTTCCCGCACTTGACCATTGCAGCGAACATCGCGACGGTTCCGCGCCTGCTCGGCTGGTCGAAGGAACAGATCCGGGACCGCGTCGAGGAACTGGTCGAGGTCGTCGGGCTCGACAGCGAGCTGTTGGGGCGGTACCCGCCGGAGCTGTCAGGTGGGCAACAGCAGCGCGTCGGCGTCGCCCGGGCGCTCGCTGCGGATCCCCCGGTCCTGTTGATGGACGAGCCCTACAGCGCCGTGGACCCCATCGTGAGGACACGACTCCAGGACGAGCTGTTGGATCTGCAGTCCCGGGTCGGCAAGACCATCGTTCTCGTGACCCACGACATCGACGAGGCGATCAAGGTGGGCGACCGCATCGCCTTGTTGAACGTCGGGGGCGTGCTCGAGCAGTACGCCCCACCGGCCGAGATGCTGAGGAATCCCGCCAACGCCTTCGTCGAGGACTTCCTGGGTCAGGACCGGGCGCTGAAGCGTCTGTCTCTCGTCATCGTGGACGACATCGAGGTGGGCCGCGGCCCCGTCGTCGACGAGGGCGCGTCCGTGGACCGGGCGCGCGCCGTGATGGCCGAACATCGCACGGACTGGGTCGGCGTCCTGTCCGGTGAGCGGATCCTCGGCTGGGTCGGCGCGGCCGATTTGAACGGCTGCGCACGCGCCGGCGACGCCGATGCCCGGGAGTTCCGCTCCGTGATCGACGGCTCGACAACATTGCGGGACGCACTCGACGCGATCGTGTCGTCGCACATCGAGGTCGCCGTCGTCATCGACGCCGGCCGCTATGTCGGCATGCTCACCCTCGAGAGCGTCCGGGTGGGCGCGCTTTCGTGATCCTCGCCCAACCCCGCTACGACGTCGACTCGTGGATGGACTGGTCCTGGGTCGGCGACAACACCGACGTCATCTACAGCGCAGCGCGTGAGCACGTGATCCTCACCGTGCTGGCGGTGGGGCTCGGACTGCTCGTGTCGCTGCCGGTGGCGCTCTTCGCGGTGGAACGGCGGTGGCTGCTGCCGCCAGTGCTGGGCGTCGCGGGCTTCCTCTACACCATCCCCTCGCTGGCGCTGCTCGCCTTTCTCGTGCCGATCACCGGCGTCAACCGCACGACCGCGCTCATCCCCCTGGTCAGCTACACGCTGCTGATCCTCATCCGCAACATCGTCGACGGCCTCGACGCCGTGCCGGACCATGTCCGCGAAGCCGCGGACGGAATGGGCTACACGCCTCGTATGCGAAGGTGGCGCGTCGAACTGCCGCTCGCCCTGCCGGCCATCATCTCAGGCGTGCGCATCGCGACCGTCACCACGGTCGGTCTCGTGACGGTGACTGCGATCATCGGACTCGACAGCTTCGGTCAGCTCATCATCCGCGGGCTCGGTCGCACGCTCGGCGGCTTCCGGACCCAGATCATGGTGGGAGTGATCGGGTCCGTCGCGCTGGCGATCGTGGCCGATCTCCTCCTCGCACTCTTCCAGCGTCTCGTCACGCCCTGGACGAGGCGGAGGGCCGCTCCGTGACCGCTCCCACGCTCGCGTTCGTGTCCGACACGTTCGACTTCCTCACGACGGCCGACAACTGGTGGGGTCGGCTCGGAATCCTCGCGCGCGTCGCCGAGCACCTCCGCTACTCCCTCGGCGCGGTGGTCATCGCCACGATCGTGGCGCTGCCGCTCGGAATCTGGCTCGGCCACCTCCGCCGGTTCGGAACCGCCGCGATCAATGTGGGCAACATCGGGCGGGCCGTGCCGACGTTCGGTCTGATGGCTCTGGCGCAACAGCTCTGGGGGCGTGACGAACTGCCCGTCGTCGGGCCGGTGGTGGGCCTGGTCGCGCTCGTGGCCCTGGCGATCCCGCCGATCCTGATCAACACCTACACGGGGATGGCCGAGGTGCCCGACGGCGTGCGGGATGCGGCCCGCGGAATGGGCTACAGGGGTCGTGACCGCGCTCTGCGCGTCGAGTTCCCCGTGGCGTTGCCGCTCGTGATCAGCGGCCTGAGGATCGCCGTGGTGCAGGTTCTCGCCACCGCTGCGTTCGTCGCCGTCTTCGGTTTCGGCGGTCTCGGCCGCCTGGTCGTCGACGGGCTCGCGCAACAGGACGACGGCGAGTTGGTGGCCGGGGCGCTCGTGCTCGCGGTCCTCGTCATCGCCGCAGAGGTGTTCTTCGCCGCCGCAGGGCGCCTGTTGGTGCCTGCGGGTGTGCGTCGCAGCGGTGGGCCGCGACGGCGTCGCGCCTCGACGCAGAGCGAAGACCGAGCGTCGGAAATCGCTCCGGACCCGATACCCATGAAGGCCGCGCACAAGGAGAGGAACCCCCAATGACGCGAATCCCCAAGTTCACCAAGTTGCTCGCGCTCGTGCTGACGTTGGCCCTCATCGCAGCCGCATGCGGTGACGACGATGACGACACGGCTGCCGCGGATGATGGTGCTGCCTTCGATGACGGTGCTGCCGCGGATGATGGTGCTGCCGCGGATGATGGTGCAGCCGAAGTGACCGGAGTGTTGGAGTTCGTCCCGCTCGACGTGGGCGGACCCATCACCAAGCAGGCGCTCGCCGACGGCGACATCGACGTCGCGCTCCTGTTCACCTCGGACGCGGACATCGCAGCCAACGGCTGGGTCCTGCTCGACGACGATCTCGGCCTCCAGCAGATCGAGAATCTCATCCCGGCGATTCGCACCGACGCGGTGACCCCCGAGGTCGCAGCCGTGCTCAACGCGGTCTCGGCCCCGCTGACCACAGCCGAGCTCACCGAGCTGAACCGCCAGGTCACCCAGGACCTGATCGACCCCGACGAGGCCGCCGCCACATGGCTCGCCGACAACGGCATCGTCCCCTGGAGCGGTGACCCCGTCGATGCATCGCTGAACGTCGGTTCGACCAACTTCTTCGAGCAGGAGATCGTGGCCGAGCTCTACGCCCAGGCTCTCGAGTCCGCCGGAGCCGACATCTCCCGCACCTTCCAGATGGGTGCCCGCGAGGTCGTGGCGCCCGCCCTCACCTCCGGTGAGATCGACCTCTATCCCGAGTACGTCGGGACGTACACGATCTTCAACGACGCCGAAGCGACGGTCCCGGCCGACGCCGCCGAGGCCGCCGCGCAGTTGCGCACCATCATCGAGGGCTCGGGCGTGACCGTGCTGGATCCGGCTCCCGCGGAGGACCGCAACGGCATCGTCGTGACCGCGGAGACCGCACAGACCTACGGGCTCTCGACCACGTCTGACCTCGCGGGTGTCTCCGACGTTCTCGTGTTCGGCGGGCCGCCCGAATGCCCCGAGCGCGAGTTCTGCCTCATCGGCCTCACCGACGTCTACGGGCTGACCTTCAACTGATCCGACGCTTCGTGGCGATCCGCTGCGAAGCTGACGCCGATCTGACGGGGCGGGGCCGAACTTTCGGCCCCGCCCCGGTCGCGCCGGTAGGGTCGGGTCGACATGACCACGCTCTTCGACGACTACCGCTGTGATGGATTCTTCGACGAGGCGTTCTCCGCGGACGGGGTCGTCCGCCCGACCTACGAGGCGCTGGTCCGATGGTTCTCGCAGCTGAGCGATGCCGAGCTCGGACGGCGTTCGCGGTCTCGTGACGACTTCTTCCGCACCCAGGGCATCACCTTCACCGTCTACGGCGAACAGTCCGGGATAGAGCGCACATGGCCGATGGACCTGATCCCGCGGATCATCACCGCGTCGGAGTGGGACGTCCTCGAACGGGGTCTCGCTCAAAGGGTCACGGCTCTCAACCGGTTCCTCGAGGACCTCTACGTGGGCGAGCAGGCTGCCGTCAACGACGGGATCGTCCCACGGTGGCTCGTGATGTCGTCGGACGGGTTCCGCCGTGAGGCCATGGGCCTGGCCGCCCCACTCGGCGCCCGCTGTCTCGTCTCGGGCGTCGACATCGTCCGCGACGGTGCCGGCGAGTTCCGCGTTCTCGAGGACAACGTCCGGAACCCAAGCGGTATCTCCTACGTTCTGGAGAACCGTGCGGTCATGACGAAGGTGATCCCGGGTGTCTTCGCCCGCCACGACGTGCGACCCGTCGACGACTACGGCCGGATGCTGCTCGACTCGCTGCGCAGCGTCGCACCGCCATCGGCAGGCGACTCGCCCACCGTCGTCGTGCTCACCCCCGGGGTGTACAACTCGGCCTACTTCGAGCACGCCTTCCTCGCGCAGCAGATGGGGGTGCAGCTCGTCGAAGGGCGGGACCTCATCGTCGACGACCACGTCGTGGCGATGCGCACGACCTCCGGTCTCGAACGCGTCGATGTCGTCTACCGCCGGATCGACGACGAGTTCCTCGACCCGGTGGTCTTCGAGAAGTCGTCGATGCTCGGCGTCCCGGGGATCATGAGCGCGGCACGCGCCGGAAACGTCACCCTTGCGAACGCGGTCGGCAACGGAGTCGCCGACGACAAGGCCGTCTATCCCTTCGTTCCGGACCTGATCCGCTACTACCTCGACGAAGAGCCGGTGATCGCCAACGTCGACACCTATCTCCTCTGGGACGAAGACCAGCGTGAGGCCGTGCTCGCCAGACTGGACGAACTGGTCGTCAAGCCGGTCGCCGAGTCGGGCGGTTACGGCATCGTGATCGGCCCACAGGCCAGCGACGCCGAACTGGCCAAGGCGGCCGCCGACATCACCGCCGATCCCCGCAACTGGATAGCCCAGGAGGTCGTCTCCCTGTCGCGGTCCCCCACGCTCGTCGACGGTGGTTGCGCCGGCCGCCATCTCGACCTGCGGCCCTTCATCCTCACGGGTGACAAGGTGGAGGTGGTTCCGGGCGGGCTCACGCGGGTCGCGCTCCCGGAGGGCTCACTGGTGGTGAACTCCTCCCAGGGCGGAGGGTCCAAGGACACCTGGGTACTCATGTCCGATGCGGAGATCGCAGACCTTCGTGCCGACGAGAAGGCGAGGCGCTGATGCTGTCGCGTCACGCGGAGAACCTGTTCTGGGCCGGCCGCTACTCCGTGCGGGCCGAAGACACCGCCCGGATCCTCGATGTCAGCTACCAGTGGTCACTGCAGGCCCGCGCCGGGACATCCGCCACGCTGTGGGGCGGCCTTCTCGACGTCCTGCACCTGGAGGACGCCTTCGCCGAGACCGGCGAGCGGGCCGACGCGACGACGGTCCCGGCGTTCCTCGTGTGGGGTGAGACGAACCCGGGCTCGATCGTCTATGCGGTCGGATCCGTGCGCGAGAACTTCCGGGCCGTACGGGAGCAGCTTCCCCTCGAGCTGTGGCGCAGCGCCAACGCCTTCTATCTCGAGCTCGCCAACCGGGATCTGGCCAAGGATCTGCGCCTACGGCCCTTCGAGCTCTATGCCCTCGTCCGCACCCGGATCCAGACGCTCTCGGGAATCGTCCACGACGCCATGTTGCGCGACGAGGGCCACCGGTTCTTCCTCGTCGGTGCCTGGTTGGAACGGGCACTCATGTCGTGTCGACTGATGTCGGTCCACGAGCGCAGCGTCGTCGGCGGTTTCGGCGATATCGGCCTGATCCTGCGGGCGGCCTCCGGGCTCCAGGCATTCCGCCGGGTCCACCACTTCTCCTCTGACGTCGATGACCTCGCGACGTTCCTGTTGCAGTCGGCCGACTTCCCGCGGAGCGTCCGGTTCTGCATCGAGCACGCCGCGGAGCAGTTGGCGACCCTCGCGCAGCGACCCGGGTCAGCGGGACCGCTGCGCTCACAGAGAGTTCTCGGTCAACTCGGTTCGGGCCTCGCCTGGGGCGATTCGGCCGAGATCTGTCGGGACCTGCCAGCCAACCTCGACCAGATCGAGGACCAGATACGTGACGCCACCGCGGCGATCGCCGCGGAGTTCTTCCTGCTCGCCGGGGGCGAACCGCTCCACGCACAGCAGGTCTTCCCGGGAGGGCGCTGACATGCGTTTCGACATCGTCTTCCACACGACCCTCGTCTACGCGGACGTCGTGAGGGAGTCCTACAACGAGCTGCGGGCCTGTCCCGCGAACGACGAGTATCAGCAGGTGATCGCTTTCCGGCTGTCATCGGTGCCGGGTTCACGCAGCGCGCACCACTTCGACTACTGGGGGACCCGGGTCGACACGTTCGGTGTCCGCCCACCGCACGAGCGCCTCGACATCATCGCGGAAGCGACGGTCATCACCAGTGACCGGCCGGTCGACCGCCCGCCCGCGGTGCCGTTGAGCGCGTTGACCGACGAGGTCTTCGTCGAGGAACACCTCGACTACCTCGACGTCTCACCCCACACCGAGGGCGGGTCGAGGCTCGCCGATTTTGCCGACGGTCTCGGTGGTGGCGACGTGGTCAGCCATGTGCGTTCGGTATCGGACTCCACGCACGCCGCCATCGAGTACGCATCGGGTACCACCCACGTGGGCATCGACCTCGACGAGGTTCTGGAACGGGGGCAGGGCGTCTGTCAGGACTACGCCCACCTGGCGGTTGCGGCCTGTCGTCGTGCGGGAATCCCCGCGCGCTACGTCTCGGGCTACCTGTTCACCGCGGATGACTCGACCGGTGAGGACACGACCGACATGACCGTGGTGGTCGAGACGCATGCGTGGTTCGAGGCGGCCGTGCCGGGTTCGGGGTGGTTGGCTCTGGATCCGACCAACGGGCTCGACGTCGGCGCCCGTCATGTGAAGATCGGCCACGGACGCGACTATGACGACGTCCCTCCGATGCGGGGCGTGTACGCCGGGGACGTGGACTCCGATGTGACGGCCGGGGTCGAGATCCGTCGCAGCGCCCGGGAGTTCATCGCCCACTCGGCGGCCAGTCGGCGTGAGGAGACGGCGGCCCAGGCTCGCTTCCGCGAACGCTACGAGCAGCAGCAGCAACAGCAGCAGCAGCAGTAGATCTGTCCCAGCGGTCTGGCGGACCTGCGGTTTCGCGCGAAACTGAGGTCTGACCTTCACAAATCGGTGTCCGGGGGTGACTGCTTGGTGACGGCTCGCCGGCGCCATCGCACAGCGGCATGAAGGCGATGTCGACGTACAGATCGTCGGCGATCCCCCAGATCCGACGCCGAGATCGGGTCGGTTTCCCAGATCGGAGCAGGCGTGAGCTCGGCCTAGAAGAGCCGCTCGTCGTCGGGACTGGCCGGCTTGGAGCTGTCGGTGCCCGACCGGCTCCTGCGTCTTCGGGGAAGCTTCGGCCCTGGCCCGTACTCGACGCTGGGCCCTCGCTTCGCCTCCGACACCCGGACGATCATCTCACGCTGTTGGAGGTCGGCAAGGATGTCCCGAGCCCGATAGACGTCGATGTCGAACAGGTTCTGCAGAGTCCGGTTGGTGATCTTCCCGTATTCGTGCAGATGGGCAATCACCTTGCGGTCGATCTCGTCGACCGTCCGCCGGTGGTAGCGAACAGCGGTGCCAAGCGCCTTCAGCGCATCCGCCCGGAGGCGGTACTGGCCCTTGCGGCGCGAGCCCGATTCACGAGTTGGCTCGATCATCCCTGAGCGCTCTTGGGACAGCCGCCGAAGGATGTTCTCGGCTTCCGGCTCAGCCTTCTGCAGCACCGGCGCGATCTGCTCAGCCGTGATCGTTCTCTGTTGGCAGAGGGTGAAGAGGATCAGCATCGCGTCGGTGTCGTCGCGCTCCTCAGGGCCGAGGTCCGCGACGTACCTGACGATGGAACTTCGCGGTGCGCCACCGGAGAGCGCCACTCGTACGAAGTCGATCCCCTCTTCGATCACTGGCGGGTCGTGCCCGATCCGAATCATCTCCCGAACCATTCGGTCGACGCCCCGACCCGTCTCTTCCGCAAGCCGAAGCAGTCGCGAGGCCTTCGCCAACGCCGGATTCCGGGGCGTCGATGCGTGGGTGAGGATGTTCTCAGGCGTCACGCTGCCAACGAGCGGTCCCGGCGAGATGACCACGAATGACGTGGGCGAGTGCTCGATGTTGACCGGGCCCGGCAATCGGTAGTCGCGATGCAAGAGGGCGTTCGACAGCGCCTCCCTGACCGCGGCCTCGGGGAAGTCGCTGATCTCGAGCTGCTGACCGGCTGGGAGGTTGAGCGGCGTCACGTTGCGACGCGCCCACACCAGCTCCATCGTGCGTTCGAAGGCGAGCACCGTGGGGAGACTGATCCGCTCGACCAGTGCTGTTTCGCCACCAGGTGTCGGACGGTGCTGGTACACGACAACCGACTCGTCGGCCGGCGGTTCGCAGAACAAGACCTCACCAGCCCGGAGGAGGTGGCCATCCGAGTCGACCACGCCGAGCGCGCTCAGGAGGTCGTCGTCGGAGAGCGCCGCCAGCGGCCGCCGATCGTCTGGGAAGCGCTGCAGCGCCTCCCGAGCCGACTCGAGTGCACGAGGCGCGATGTCGGCGACTCGGAGTTCGGACGGCTGTGCAGACCAGTCGACCCCGAGACGTTCTTCACGAAGCCGACGATGTTCCTGGGGCGAGAGTGGGAGACAGTCGGTACCAACCCGATGACTGGACCGGCCCTGCTTGTCGGCGTGGATCTCGAAGCTGCGCAGCACATCGACTACCAGCAACGTGACGTCGGATCGCTGGACCGTCCTGGCACCAACCATCAGGGGCGGGTCGGTCAGCTCGTAGATCCTTCTTTGGCACACCTGCGGGTCCAAGTCGCACCCGCGGAAGGCCTCGACACCGGCCGTGGAGTTCGCGATCCCCATGACGACCGTCCCACCGTCGGCGTTCGCGAAGCACGCCGCGGCGTCCGCCAGCGTCTTGATGGCATCGCCTCGGCTGTCCGGCTGGCGCTTGAAGTCGAGCTCCTTCGACTCGAGTGTGGCGGGAACAGCACCTTCGGCAATGCGATCCAGGACCCGGTCAAGTTCTGTTGCGGAGAGGGGCACTGCGACAGTTTGGCGGAGTTTGGCGGATTCCGCCAGAGGCCATTTCCGCCAAACTCACTCAAACTCACCCTCACGCGCCACCGAGCCCGAAGTGCACCCATCCCGGCAGGGTCGTGTTGAGCCCACGAGGCGCCGTCGGGGCCGGGACTCAGCCGCCGAGGTGTCGCCGCAGGAAGTCCACCTGCAGCCGCAGCAGGTTCTCCGCCACGGTCTCCTGGGGCGTCATGTGGGTCACGCCCGACAGCGGGAGTACCTCGTGGGGGCGACCTGCCTCGAGCAGAGCGCGGGACAGGGCGAGAGTGTGGGCCGCCACGACGTTGTCGTCCGCGAGGCCGTGCACGAGCATCAGCGGCCGTGTCAGCCCCGCCGCCTCCGCGCACAGGTCGGTCCGCGCGTAGTTCTGAGGTTCGGTTCCGGGGTGGCCCAGATAGCGCTCGGTGTAGTGGGTGTCATAGAGGCGCCAGTCGGTGACGGGGGCGCCGGCGATGGCCGCCCGGAACACATCGGGCCTGCGGATCACCGCCAGGGCTGCCAGGTACCCACCGAAGGACCAGCCGCGGATGGCCACGCGGGTCAGGTCGAGGAACGGGTGCTCTTCGGCGACTCCGTGGAGTGCCGTCACCTGGTCCTCGAGGACGGGCCCCGCGAGGTCGCCGCGCACCGCCCGCTCGAACTCCGGCCCCCGACCGGGTGTCCCGCGACCGTCGGCGATCACGACGGCGAAACCCTGGTCAGCGAACCACTGCGGGACGGTGTAGGCGCCGCGGGCCTTCTGGACCCGCAGGGCGTGCGGCCCGCCGTAGGGATCGAGGAGCACGGGCAGCCTGGTCGTGCCGTCGTGACCGCGCGGCAACACGAGAGCGGTGTTGACGGCCCGTTCCCCGACCCGCAGCAGGGTCACGGACGGCGGTTCGCCGGGTGACCACGAGTGGTCATGCAGCGTCGCAACGGCGTCCTCGCCGCGGAACACCGTGGTCACAGCACCGTCGTGGTCCAGCGACGCGGCGGAGACCACCGAGATCGTGCTCCGGGCGACCGCGGTGTGGATCCCGGGCTCCTGGGTGAGCTCACGCAGGGACCCGTCCGCATCCAGTCGCCACAGCTGACTCTCGGTGGCGTCGGTGGTCGCCGTGAGGAGGATCCGGTCCGTGTCGACGTCGACGATCCCGCTGACCTGGAGGTCCGGGGGTGTCGCAGGCACGCCGTCGATCAGGATACGGCGAGCGCCGTCGCGGTCGGCGACGGTCACCAGGCGGTCACCGACTCTGCACGGTGCCCCGGGGACGATCTCCACCCAGTGCTCGTCGTGTTGGCGGTGGATCTCGTGCGTGGCGCCGGTTTCGGCGTCGAACTCGAGGACGGCGAGCGTCCGCTGGTCCCGCGACTGCACGACGACGAACGGGAGGGACCCGGCGGTCCACGAGACGTCGGCGAGGTACTCCCAGGTGCCACCGGCCGACCAGTCCACGGTGACGGGGGATCCACCTCGTCGGACGGGAAGGACGACGAGTTCGACGCGCGCGTTGGCCGTCCCGGCCGCGGGGTAGGCGACCGGACGGGGCTCCGACCAGGGTTCGACCGGCGATGAGATCCACCATCGGGCGACGTCGGTGGTGTCGACTCGGGTTGCGAGCAGCGATGACCCGTCCGGCGCCCACCAGAACCCGCGGAAACGGCGCATCTCCTCCGCTGCGATGAACTCGGCCCGGCCCCAGGTGACATCGGGATCCTCGGCCCTGGCGACGACCGTGGAGGCCGAATTGCCGGCGGTGGTGGTCACACCAAGATCGCTGCCCGTGGCATAGGCCACACGGCTCCCATCCGGGGACAGGCGCGGGTCGAAGGGAGCACCGATCGTGTCGAGGCGGCGGGTCGGCCGCCCCTGGTCGGTGAGGTCGGCGAGGTGGATGGCGCCGTCGGCCACGAACACGGCGATCGACAGGTCACGATCGGTGTCGTAGCCGACGATCCCGCCGGCGGATTCCCGGGCGCGTTCACGGCGTGCCAGTTCCGCCTCTGCGATCTCCCTGTCACCGGTCCCGAGGCCCGCGGGGTCGACCACCTCGCGTTCGGTGGCGGAGTCCACGTCGAGCACCCACAGCCGGTTCACGGGATCGTCGCCGGCGCTCGACCGCAGAAAGCTCACCCGTGACCCGTCCGCGGCAACTCGAAAGGTCCGCGGTCGCCCGAGGGTGAATCGCTGGCTGCGGGCGTGGCGACGGGGGAGGTCGTCGACGGTGTCGGGCACGGGCTCGTCCGTGGGGGTTGGGGACCGGGTGCGCCGAGGCTACCTACAGTGCGTCACGAGCGTGGACAGTGCTGTGAAGGCGTCGTCGTCGATGACCGCCCGGGCCGTGCGCGCCACCAGGGCCTCGATCACCTCGGCACCCATGAGACCTCCAACGCCGATGGTGACCACCATCGCCTCGAACGCCACGACGGTGTGGGCGCGCCTCACGATGTCGGCCTGCGCCGGGTCGAGAGCCGGGCCACCGGCCGCGGCGAGGCCCTCCAGGTAGCGCTCGAACAGATCGATGCCGTGGGAGCGGCGTACGCGTGCGTCGAGCCCCGTCGCCAGGAAGTAGGCGACGTCGCGGGCCCACGACCCCGTTCTCACCATCTGCCAGTCGCACAGCACCGCTCCGGGAGGACTCTGCCGGGTGAAGGCGATGTTCCCCGGATGGCAGTCGGCGTGGACCAGAGTTGTCGGGCCGGCGGCGAGCACCTCCATGTGGGACCGGCGGCGTCGGGCGTGGCGGCGGGCTGGCGACCGAAGCTCCGGTGGGATGAGGTTCGCGGCGCGGCGGAGCCCGAGCTCGGTCAGGGGTACCGCGAGGAGGTCTCCCAGACGCGTCTCGCGTCTACGGAGGCTTCCGAGCCAGCCGAGGGAGCCCTGTGACTCGAGCCGTGGATCGTCCCAGAACGTCCCGTGGAGTCTCGCGAGGACGTCGACGACCGCCGCGGCCTCGGCCGGCGTGCAGGGATGGCCGCCGTCGTGAAGCGTGCACCGGCCGGTCAGATCTTCGAGCACGATGGCGAAGCGGCCCCGGGCGTGAGCGGCGTAGTGGTGCGCGGGAGCGTCGGGGACCTCGTCGCCGAGTTGGGAGTAGAAGCGCGCCTCGGCGGCGGTCAACGCGGGGATCTCGGCGAGCATGCGCGCCCGCCGACGCCCGGAGGGAACCTTCACGAACACGTCGGTTGGTTCGGTCCCTGGAGCCCGCACGGTGGCACGGACCCGTCCTGTCGTGCCGTTCTCGGTCCCATGGATGTCGATCCGCGCATCGGGGCCCGTAGCGAGGACCCGGGAGAGGAACGTGGCGTCCACGTCCCCGGTGGAGCGGGGCAGTGCCGGTGGGCGGTGGGTCAACCGGTGCGGTGCCACACGGAGCCGTCGGGGGTGTCCTCGACCTCGATGCCGCGGGTGTGGAGTTCGTCACGGATCCGGTCGGCCTCGGCGAAGTCGCGTTCGACGCGGGCCTTCTGGCGGGCGGCGACGAGCTCCTCGATCTCCTCCTCGTCCCCCCCGGCTCCACCGGAGCCGCCTTCGATGCCGAGAACGCCCGACAACTCGCGGACGGTCGCGAGCGCGGTGGCCGCTGCGTCCCGGTCCTCGCTGTCGAGAGCGCTGTGGCCGGCACGGACCGTCTCGAACACGATGGCGAGAGCGGCGGGTGTGGCGAAGTCCTCGTCCATCGCCGCGGTGAAGCGGGCGGTCACCTCGTCGTCGGCGCCGGCTGCCCCCGCAGAGAGGCCGCCGAGGCGGCGCTCGAACGCGTCGAGTCGCTCGACGGCCGCGGTGGCCGACGCCATCACGGCCTCGGAGATCTCCATCGTGGAGCGGTAGTGGGTCTGGAGCATCGCGACGCGCAGCGCCCGGGGGTCGTGGGTGTCGAGGACGTCGCCCAACGTGACGAAGTTCCCGGCCGACTTGGCCATCTTCTCGCCCTCGATGTTGACCATCGCCGAGTGCAGCCAGTGGCGGGCGAAGGAGTGACCCGCGGCCTCGGACTCCGCCCGTTCGTTCTCGTGGTGGGGGAACACCAGGTCCGAGCCGCCGCCGTGGATGTCGAAACCGTCGCCGAGGAGGCCGAGTGACATGGCGACGCACTCGATGTGCCATCCGGGCCGGCCCGGCATCCACGGCGAGTCCCAGGCGGGTTCGCCGGGCTTGGCGGCCTTCCAGAGTGCGAAGTCGAGTGGGTTGTTTTTGTGCTCGTCGACGTCGACCCGGGCCCCCGCTCCTTCCCGCAGGTCATCCGCGCTGCGGTGGACGAGGAGTCCGTAGTCCGGGTAGGCCGAGACGTCGAAGTAGACACCCGCGTCTTCGATGACGTAGGCGGCGCCTGCGTCGACGAGTTTCTCGACGAAGGCGATCATCTCGTCGACGTAGTCGGTGGCGTGGGGCCGGTGGTCGGGGTCGGCGATCCCCAGGCGGCGCATCTCGGCGATGTAGACGTCCTCGTAACGGCGGGCGACGTCGGCCTCGGTCGTGCCCTCGGCGTGGGCCCGGGCGATGATCTTGTCGTCGATGTCGGTGACGTTGGCGACGAGAGTGACCTCGTAGCCACGCCAACGCAGGTACCGGGCGACGACGTCGTAGGTGAGAGCGGTGCGCGCGTGGCCGAGGTGGGGGACGTCGTAGACGGTCGGGCCACATGCGTAGATCGACACGCGGCCGGCGACCGCGGGTTCGAACTCGACGACGCGTCCCGACAGGGTGTCGGTGAACCTCAGCATGGGCGACAACCCTAGTGAGCCGCCCGCCGTCCGCGGAACGAGGTCGTGGTGTCGGTTCCGGCGGCGTCGCCGGATGGCCCGGCCGCTAGCGTTGGATCTCATGGCGACCGCGACGGGTGCCGATCTCCTCGAGCGCTGGCGGGACATCTCGGCCCTCGGCACGGCCACGGCGGTGCTGTCGTGGGATCAGGAGACGATGATGCCGCCGGAGGGTCAGCCCGCCCGGGGTCGGGTCCTGTCGGCGCTGGCCGGCATGCACCACGAGCGGATGACCGACCCGGCCTTGTCCGACGCGCTGGAGGTAGCCGCGGACGCCGTGGGTTCCGACCCGGTCATGGGCGCTCAGGTGCGCCTCGTCCGACGCGAGATCGACCGGGCCCGCGCGGTGCCCGGGGATCTGGCACGTCGTCAGGCCGAGGTCCAGAGTCGGGCGCAGGCCGCGTGGCAGAAGGCCCGGGCCGAAAATGACTTCTCGGTCTTCCGCGACGAGTTGGTCGAGAGTCTCGCCGTCGCCACCGACGTGGCCGACGCCTACGTCGCCGCGGGCCTCGCCCTGCGGCGCTACGACGCCCTGATCGACCTCTACGAACCGGGCGCCACCGAGGCCGACATCGCACCCGTCTTCGCAGCGCTGCGCGAGCAACTGGTTCCGATCGTGGCTGCTGTCGCCGACTCGGGCGTCGAGATCGACCTGTCGCCCGTCACGGGTGGTTTCGACGTCGACGCCCAGAAGGCCCTCGCAGAGGATGTGATCGCCGGCCTGGGATACGAGTTCTCGCGCGGTCGCCTCGACCCGGCGGCCCATCCCTTCTCCATCAGCTTCGGCACCCGCGACGTGCGCGTGACGTGGAGGGCCGCGCCCGACGACGTCCGGATGGCCATCTATTCGGCCATCCATGAGGCGGGCCACGCCCTCTACGAGATGGGACTGCCCGAGGACCTCGAGGGCACACCCGCCGGCAGCGCCGTGTCGCTGGGCATCCACGAGTCCCAGTCCAGGCTCTGGGAGAACCTCGTGGGGAGACGTCTGAGCACGGTGCGATGGATGCATCCCCGTTTCGTGGTCGCATTCCCCGATGCCGCCGGCCACTCCGCCGAGGACCTCTGGCGGGCTCTGAACGTGGTGAAGCCGAGCCTGATCCGCGTCGAGGCCGACGAGGCCACCTACAACCTCCACATCATGGCCCGCTTCGAGTTGGAACGGGCGTTGATGTCGGGTGACCTCGCTGTCGACGACCTTCCCGGCGCATGGGACGACATGTACGACGAGATGCTCGGCATCCGGTCCCCGGATGTGGCCGACGGCGTCCTTCAGGACATCCACTGGTCCATGGGGGCGTTCGGCTACTTCCCCACCTACACGCTCGGCAACCTGGCGGCGGCTCAACTGTTCGAAGCCGCTCGACGCGCGATCGGCGACGTCGACGAGATGTTCGCGTCGGGGGACTTCGCGCCTCTTCTGGGGTGGTTGCGGGAGAACGTGCACTCCTCGGCATCGCTGGTCGACGCGAGCGACCTGATGGTCCGGGCCACCGGCCGCGAGCTCGCTGCCGACGACCTGGTGGGGCATCTGCGGGCCCGGGTGACCGCGGTCTACGGCATCGAGGTCTGAGCGGGCCGTGCGGGCGCGATGACCCACAGCCGGACTGGCGTGACATCATCGCGACGTATGGCGACCCCGAAGCGACGCGGGAACCTCGCGCTCGTACTTCCACTCGCCGGCGCAGGCGCGATCATCGGCCACGGTCTCGGCTACGGCGCCGTTACGCCGGTCGGTCACACCTATATGGCTGTCGTCGCGCCGCTGGCGACGCTTCTCGCAGGTGGAGCGCTCGCCGTCGGTGCCGTCAGCTCACTGCGCCGGAGCGGTCAGCACCCCACCCTGGCGGGACTCGCAGTCGCGCAGGTGGTCATCTACACGCTGATCGAGGTCACCGAGCACACTCTCGGTGCTTTGGACCCGGGCGGCCTCGCCTCACCGGCGGTGCTGCTCGGACTGGCCGCGCAGTTGCCGGTGGCGTGGCTTCTCGCCCGCCTCTTCCGTCTGGCGGAGGTGGTCGTCGCCCGTCTGGCCCGACGACGGTTCCGTGCACCGGTCTGCGCCGCGTCGCCTCCGCCGGTCGTGTCGCTGCGCCCGATCGCGCGGCTGGTGGCCCGCCCCGGCCCGCCCCGTGGTCCGCCCCGCATCGTCGTGGTGTGAGCAGATCGCGGCGGACGCCGCGATGCCCGAGACGACGATGGAGAGGAAAACAGATGAGATCGAAGAAACCGGCGCGCCTGGCGCGCGTCCTGGCCGTGCTCTTCGCGTTCGCCCTGATCGCCGCCGCGTGCGGCGACGATGACGACGAGGTGGGCACATCCGAAGATGGTGGGTCAGCCGACGGCGGCGACATGGCGATGGATGATGGTGGGTCCGCCGACGACGGCGACATGGCGATGGATGATGGTGGGTCCGCCGAAGGCGGCGACGACATGGACATGGGCGACGGCATGGACATGAACATGGGAGATCCTGACGCCACGCCCGCGAGTGAGGTCGCCGGAGCGGAGGTCGTCGAGGGCTCTTTCGTCCTGCTCGACACCCGACCGGACGGCTACGACGACGTGACCGGGACGGCTCAGCTGGCCCGCCACGACGGCGGAACGACCGTCACCACCGAGGTCTTCGGCCTGATCCCCGGTGAGGACTACATCTCCCACGTCCACGCGGAGCCCTGTGCGGACAACGGCGGGCCGCACTACAGGTTCGATCCCGACGGCAGCGACATGCCGCCCAACGAGATCCACCTGGCCTTCACTGCCGACGAGGAAGGGCGCGGCTTCATGACCGCCGAGAACGACATGGTGGCCGGTGACGACGCCGTGGCGTTCGTGGTCCACCCCGTCGACCTCCTCGACAACAAGATCGCCTGCGTGGACTTCGGGTGATCGTGCGATGACGTGGCGACGGGTCGTGGCGAGCGCACTCGGGGCTCTCGGCCTCGTGGTCATGGTGTTCGTCGCGCCCGCCGCCGCTCATTCCGAGGTCGATGAGTTCTCACCCGCGCCCGGTCAGGACGTCGGCGGCGTCGTGGACCGCGTGGAGATCCGTTTCCTCACGCCGGTGTCCGCCGCGGTCGTCTCCGTCGAGTCGCCGGACGGATCGAGCATCTCCGGCACCACCGAGATCGTCGACGACCTGCTGGTCCGTTTCGACATGGCGGCGCTGGACCAACCGGGCGAGCACGTCGTCACCTGGCGGGTCCGGTCGTTCGACGGTGACGGCCAGGAGGCGGCCTACGCCTTCACCTTCGACCCGGACGCGCCGCCGCTCGACGACGGCGGATCCGGCGCGCCGGGCTGGCTCACGGCGGTGATCGCCGTCGGCATCGTGGGTGTCGGCGGCGCCGGCTTCCTCGCCCTCATGCGCCGTACCGGCCGGCGTCGCAGGGCCTGAACCGACTACGGGGAATCCGCCTCGTCCCCGCGATCGGCCGACTCCGCGCCGAACCAGTGGACACGCTGAGGAAACGGGATCGTGATCGCGGCGTCGTCGAGTCCGCGCTTCACCGCGGTCGCGACCTCGTGACGGATCTTCCACATGTCGCCGATGTGCGCGTCGTGCCAGAAGCGCACGGCGAAGTCGATGCTCGACTCGCCGAACTGTTCGACGAGAGCCTGGGGGGCGGGCCGGTTGCGTACCCCCGCGACCGACGTGGTGGCCTCGAGGAGGACCTCCTCGGCCCGGGTCAGGTCGGTGTCGTAGGCCACACCGACCATCAGAGTCGTGCGACGCTGCGACTCGGCGGTGTAGTTGACGAGCGGCTCCTTGATGACCATGGAGCTCGGGATGTGGACGATCTCGCCGTCGAGTGTGCGGATCATCACCGAACGGGCGTCGACCGACACGACGGTGCCGATGTGCCCGCCGGAGGAGATCTCGTCGCCGGTTGTGAAGGGCCGCCGGAGCTGGATGATCACACCGCCGACGAAGTTGGCGAGGATGTCCTGGAGAGCGAACGCGACCGCGATACCGGCGATGCCGAGTGCGCCGAGGACCGGTCCGATGGCCACGCCGAGTTCCTCGAGGGCGTACACGAGTCCGACGAGGATCGTCGTGTAGACGGACAGGCGCCCTACCAGGTTCGCGATCAGCGGGTCGCTTCCGGAGCGCTCGAAGACGGAGACCACGATGCGTCGCACGATCGGAGACAGAACGATCGCGACCGCCATGATGATCCCGGCGGTGCCCCAGTCCCAGGCGGTGAGGCCGTCGGTGTCGATGGCGTCGCCCAGCGAATCGACGTCGACGACGTCCTGGGCTCTCTCGAGTATGGCTGCGATGGTTCGCATGCGGGTTCCTGCGGGCTGCGGGCATCGGCGGGCGGCCGCCTAGGCTCTCGGCGACCGCATCCGGAGACGTCGCCCGATCGTAGGGGGGAACATGCGGATCGCGATCATCGGAACGGGTGTCGCCGGTGTCGTTGCGGCGCGCGAGTTGTCGACCGACCACGAGATCACCGTCTTCGAGGCGGCGGGACGCATCGGCGGGCACGTGAACACCGTGGACGTCGAGCTCGACGACGGTGACTTCGCCGTCGACACGGGGTTCATCGTCCACAACGACCGCAACTACCCGATACTGACCGCGCTCTTCGAAGAACTCGGTGTGGCGACCCAGCCCAGCGAGATGAGTTTCAGCGTCACGGATCCCGGCCGTGGTGTGGAGTGGGCGGGCGGAACGCGGACCGGGGTCTTCCCGCAGGCGCGGCGCCTTGTCGACGCCGGTCATCTGCGGATGCTCGCTGACATCGTCCGTTTCAACCGCGCTGCCCGCACATGGCTGGCGGAGCACCCGGCGGACGACACCACCACCCTTGCGGAGCTGCTCGCACGCGGAACCTGGTCGGACCGGTTCAGGGACCACTATCTGATCCCGCTCGGCGCCGCCGTGTGGTCCGCGGATCCGGCCTCGTTCGATCGGTTCCCGGCCCGGGCTCTGCTCTCCTTTCTCGACCACCACGGCCTCTTGGAGCTGACCGGGCGCCCGCAGTGGCGCACGATCACCGGCGGTGCCCGCCGTTGGGTGGACGCGGCGACAGCGCCGTTCGCCGACCGGATCCACACCGCCACACCGGTGCGCCGGATCCTGCGGGATCCCGCCGGGGTCGATGTGACGACCGACCGGGGAACGGACCGCTTCGACGGTGTCGTCGTCGCAGTCCACAGCGACCAGGCGCTGGCGATGCTCGGGGACCCGACTCCGGCGGAGGACGAGATTCTCGGCGCAGTCCGCTATCAGGACAACGACGCGGTGCTCCACACCGATGAATCGGTGCTGCCGAGGGCCCGACGGGCCTGGGCATCGTGGAACGTACTGGTCGACGGGGTGGACCGTGGCCGGGTGGCCGTCACCTATCACATGAACCGTCTCCAGCGGATCGAGAGCCGTCACGAGATCTGCGTGACCCTCAACGCCACGGACCTCGTCGATCCCGAGACAGTCCTCGGTCGCTTCCGGTACTCCCATCCCGTGTTCGACGTGGCCGCCATGGATGCGCAGCGGCAACGTGAGCGGATACAGGGTGTCCGTAGGACCTGGTATGCGGGTGCGTGGCTCGGCTACGGCTTCCACGAGGACGGCGCCCGCAGCGCGCACGAGGCCGTCAGGTCGATCCGGACGGCCACCGTCGCATGAGTGCGGCCGCTGCCCTCGCCGCAGAGCCGTTGGTTGGCCGGGCGGCCGGCGTGGCGCAGGCGGTTCCGGCGGGTCTGTACGAGGGAACCGTCAGACATCGGCGTATCGAGCCCGTCGAACACGCCTTCTCCTACCGGGTGGCGATGGTGCACCTCGACGTCGAGCGCGTGGACGAGGCTCTCGCCGTCTCACCGTTGGCGTCGCAGGGGCCGCTGAGGCCGGTCCGGTTCGATCGTCGTGACCACCTGGGCGACCCCTCCGTGCCGCTCGCGGAGACGATCCGCTCACTCGTGGAGGACCGGCTCGGGTTCCGACCCGCCGGGCCCGTCACGGTCCTCGCCCACCTTCGGACCTGGGGGTGGTGCTTCAACCCCATCGCCATCTACTGGTGCCACGACGAACGCGACACGGACGTCGTCGTCGCACAGGTCCTGTCCGTCATGAACACCCCGTGGAAACAGCGTCACGCCTACGTCATCGATCCCGGTGGTCCGGGTCGCAACGGTGGGCGTTGGGAAGCCCACTTCGACAAAAAGCTGCACGTTTCACCGTTCATGCCCATGGACCTGGAGTACCACCTGACCTCGACCACCCCGGGTCGACGGGTCTCGGTCTCGCTGGACGCGGCGCGGTCGGGCAGGCCCGTGTTCACCGCCTCACTCGTGGCCACACGACGGGATCTCGATCGCGGCGCGATCACGAGGCTCGTCACCGGCCATCCCCTGATGACCCACCGGGTGTCGACCGCGATCCATCTCCAGGCGGCGAAGCTATGGCGAAAGCGGGTCCCGGTGGTGGACCATCCTGACGGAGCACCGCTGCGTCTGCGATCGAGGAGGTCGACGTGAATCCCGCCCGTACCGTCGTCACGGCCCTCGCCCGACGCATCCGCGGCGGAACCGTCGTCGTCAGCGAGGACGGCGACGTCGAGACGTTCGGCAGCGACCCGTCGCGCGAAGTGGCGGTCGATGTCGTCGATCCGCGCGCGTGGCGGGCGACCCTGCGCGACGGCAGCACCGGGTTGGGTGACGGGTACGAGGCCGGGTGGTGGACGACCGACGATCTCGTCGGTCTGCTGAGAGTTCTCGTCGCGAGCACGGCGCCCCTCGACGACCTCCGCAACCGGATCCATTCGATGAGCGGACCGGTCGGTGATGCGATCCGCCGTGTCCGCAGAACCGACCCGCGGCGTGACCGACAGAACATCGCAGCCCACTACGACCTCTCCAACGACTTCTTCTCTCTCTTCCTCGACGAGACGATGACCTACTCGGCGGGTGTCTTCGCCTCGCCCGAGGTGTCGCTGCGCGCGGCGCAGGAACACAAGATCGACCGGCTGCTGGCCAAGCTCGACGTCGGAGCCGACGACCACCTCCTCGAGATCGGGACGGGGTGGGGTGGGTTGTCCATCCGCGCGGTCGAGACCACCGACGCCCGCGTGACGACGACGACGATCTCGCGTGAACAGGCGGACCTCGCGCGCAAGCGCATCGCCGCCCGCGGGCTGACCGAGAGGATCGACCTGATCGAGGTCGACTGGCGGAACCTGACCGGTATCCACGACAAGCTCGTCAGCGTCGAGATGATCGAGGCCGTCGACTGGCGCGATCACGACGCCTTCTTCACCACCTGCGCGCGATTGGTGAAGCCGGAAGGTCTGGTCGGTATCCAGGCCATCGTGATCGCCGACGACCGCTTCGAACGCGCCAAGGTCACCCACGACTTCATCAAGCGCAGGATCTTCCCCGGGGGATGTCTGGCGTCGGTGTCGTCGATGACGGTGAGTGCCGCCTCGGCCGGTCTGCGGCTGGTGGATCTCGAGGACCTGGGCGGTCACTACGCGGAGACGCTCGCCCGTTGGCGCGACCGTCTGCTCGCACGCGCCGACGAGGTCGCCGATCTCGGCCTGCCCAGCGGGCTGCTTCGCCGCTTCGAGTTCTACCTCGCCTACTGCGAGGCGGCCTTCGCGGAGCGCCACGTCAGCGTCGTCCAGGCGGTCTTCGCCCGCGACGGCTGGCGACCCGGCACCGTGGGGACACGCCCGGTCTGAGCGACGCCGGGTCCCTGCGGCACGGCTCGACGTCGCTCAGCGCGGTGCGGCGAGCCAGCGGTCCCAGGCCGGTCGGGCCGATCCGTCGGGTCGCCGGAGTCCCATCGATGAGAACGCCTCGGCCTCCACGCTCTCGGCGTGCACGAACGGCCAGATGGTGATGACCGGGCGCAGCGTCCGGGTGAGGTCGAAGAAGCGGTCGACGAAATCGGCCTGTTCGGCCTCGGAGCCGGGGTTCAGCGCGAGCCCGGGGTCGCTCTGCCAGCCGATCTCGGTGAAGACGACGGGCAGGTCGCTGTGTAGTGAGATCTGCTCGTAGTAGTCCGGGGGTAGCTCGTCAGGAGAGTCCACGACCAGGCCGGGATAGGACGTGAACCCGATCGCGTCGGCTCCGTCGAAGCCGTCGAGTAGTTCCCAGCGGGGTTCCCCGGGCGTTCCCCCGAAGAGGCCGCCGCGGCGTCCAAGGAGCCACTCGTACTGGAGAACAGGGAAGACGGTCGTCCCGGGCGACGCCGTGGCGACGATGTCGACGGCACGCTCCCAGACCTCGAGCCATTCCGCGTAGCCGCCGGGGTTCTCGTCGGCCAGCATGTTCACCTCGTTGCCGATCCCCAACCAGGGCGGCTCGTGCGCCGTGACGAACGCGGCGAGGTCGCCGAGGCGGGCGTCGACCGTTCCGGCGTCGAGTGGGGCGAGTAGTTGCCCGGCGCTCGATGCACTCACGACGACGAGGGGCACCATTCCGTGCTCGGGGCCGATCACCTCGACCACTTCGAACGCGTTGCCCGCTGTCGCCAGGTCCGCCCAGTCGCCCGCGTGCATGAGGACGTCCCCGGCTCTGTCGGCGAGATCGAGGAACGTCGCCACGTCGGCCTCGCCGAACGATCGGGGGGTCAGCGCGACCCCGCGCAAGGTGGCGGTGTGCCCGGTGGCGTCGTCGATGGGTTCCGCCCCGTCGTCGTCCCCTCCGGCGCACCCTGAGAGGACGACCAACGGCGCGAACAGGAGGCACACGACGACGGCGAGGGACGTCGACCGGGGCCCGCTCCCCATCGCTCAGGCGATACGAGTGGCCAGCGCTCTCGACCCGGCTTCGGTCGAGAACAGTTGCCCCGAGCCGTCGATCGATGCCAGGTACTCCGAGTTCGCACGCAGGACGGAATTCGCGGTGTCGACGGCAGCGACGTCGGTGTAGGTCGCGATCCAGGTCACCCGGCCGTAGTCGCCGTAGGCGTCCGAGTAGAAGCCGACGTGGGAGCCGGTGAGCTCCGCGTGCATACCGGCGATCTCGATGCCCCAGCCGATGACGTCCATCATGTGACCGTTGGCGGGTTGCGCCGAGATCACCTCGACGGCCGCGCCGACCGGCGGGGGCGAGTCGGGCATCGACTCGGGGTGGATCAGTTGGAGCATGTGGTCACTTCCCGGAGTGGCCACGAACTCCATGCCGCTGGCGACGAGCTCATGGTAGGAATCGTTCGCCATGAGCGATCCCATCGTGGCGGAGACCTCTGCGCGGGACTCCGCACGGGTGGTCCATGCGACGGTGCCGAGCGGATACCCGAAGTTCCCGTGCCACAGCGAGAAGTCGCGGTCGGTGTTGGCATTCACGAACTCGGCCACGGCCATCGCCCACGCCATGCGTGCGTGTGGTGAACCCTGCAGTGTCAGAAAGCGCTGAAAGATGAACATGTCGATCCCCGGTGGTGGTTCCGATCGAGTGGTCTCGACGGGCTCCCACACTTGCAGGTCGTGGGGTCCCGTGCTCGGGGAACGCGGGCGGGCCGTGGACGTGCGAAGCCGTCCCGGCCACCCCGGTCACGCCCGTGGGCGTGAGATCTGGGTCGGACGGGCCATTTCGCTGCGGTGGAGGCGGGTTGGTGCCGATGGTGAGAGCGCAGGGGTAGGTGGGTCTTCGCAGGGGAGGACCGACGTTGCAGACCACGACGACGATGGGCGCGCTCGCGGACGTCTTCCGCGATGCCGTGAGGACCGGTGAGCACGCCCGCGCCCGTGACCGGGCCATCGCGGCGTCGGCCTCGGTGGGGCTCGTCGTCGTCGTCGCTGTGGTCGGCGGTGTCGCGTGGGGCCTCGTCGTGCTTCTCGCCGGGCTGTGTGCGGTCGTCACCGGCGTCGCCGTGCGACACCGGCTCCCTGATGTCCCGAAGCGGTCGGTGGCCGCCACCCGCGGGTCAGGGTGGGCCGGACCCGGCGGATCCCGCCGGAGGGGAGAGGTGGCCGACCCCCTCGCCCCGGCCGTACAGCTCGGCACTGCGCAGTCCGTGTACCTGCCCCCGGAGATGGTGCGTGTGTACCCCAACGGGGCATTCGGTCCGGCTGAGGGTGTGCTGTTCACGGTGCCGGTCGTCAACGACGGGCCGAAGTCGAGGTTCCGTGCCCGCCTGCGGCCCCTCGGCGCGCCCACCCCCGCGGCCGAGGTGGGCGACGGGTTCGAAGTCGCCTGGGCCGACGAGGCCGGGACCTCGGTGGAGATCCGCCGCGGCGCCCGTCGGGATCTGCGGGTCGCGGCCTGCTACCAGCACGGATCCCGCCGGCTCCTGCGGATCTTCGCGCCGAGCGCCCGCGTCGACCGTGGCGCCGTCGGGCCCCGGTCCTACTCGGTGGCTGCGGACCGTGAGATACCGCCGGCGCAGGGCTCGCTGGCCTTCACGGTCGCCGTCTTCGATCTCGACGGGGTCGAGGTCGCCTCGGGGCGTTTCGTCATCAGCTGGGACGAGATCCTCTCCGACTCAGACGAGGTCAGTCTCCCCGTCATCACGGCGGTGAGCTGAGCCGGCCGGACGGGGCCCGTCTACCCGAGGGCATCCAGGAACGCCGAGCGTTCCGCCGTGGCGCCGAGTGGGTTGATCCGGAACGACTCGACGGTCGCAGCCGTCCGCGCCTCGGACACGTCGGCGATGCAGTCGGTCAGCACGAGACAGTCGTAGCCCCGGTCGTTGGCCTCCCGGACGGTCGCGCTCACACAGCAGTCCGCGGTGGTCCCCGTGATCACCAGGAGATCCACCCCGGCGATGCGGAGCCGCTGATCGAGGTCGGTGGGATGGAACGCTCCGTGGCCCGGCTTGTCGACGATCCACTCTCCGGGCAGGGGCGCCACCTCGTCGGTGATCTGCCAACCCGGCTCTCCCCGGATCTGGAGGCATCCGTAGCGGCCCTCCCGGCCCACCGGGTGGCCGCGCCCGGCGGCGCGGGCCATCTTCGTCGGGGGGCAGTCGGACAGGTCCGGGAGGTAGCCCTCGCGTGTGTGCACGATCAACATCCCCGCCGCTCGCGCCGCCGCGAGGACCTCGGCGACGGGACCCAGCGCGGCGCGGATGTGGGCCGTGTCCAGACCGATGTCGGCGAAGAACCCGTCCGCGGCGCAGTAGTCGACCTGCCAGTCGATGCTCATGAGCGCGCAGCGACCGATGTCGAAGGGGCCGATGATGGGCCACGGGTACGGCTCGGCGGACACCTTCTCGGACATCGACACAGCCTGGCAGAGCCGTCTCCGTGTGACCACACGCGGGCGATCAGATGCCGAGCGCGTCCCGCACTTCGCCGCGGGTGACGGACCCGGGCGGCGAACCCTGCCTGGCCATACGCGCAGCGAGTGCCGTGAACCAGGCGTTGACGGGGGTGGGGACGTCGTGGAGTCGACCGAGCAGGACGATCTCGCCGTTCAGGTGGTCGGACTCGATCGATCCCGTCGAGCGGGTGAGGCTCTGCGTCGAGGAGTTCCCGCACCGTTCGACGCCTTCGACCGGGTGGATTTCCATGAGTCGTTTGCGCCGGGGGTCGGCTGGCCCGACGTCATGCCAGGCGATCCCCGCGGCTGTCAATGCCGACTCGCCCTCCGCTCGCAGCGCCTGCTCCACGGCGCGGGTGTCCGCGTCGGGGCCGAGAGCGGCTTCGACGATGTTCGTGAGGTTCACGAGGAGCTTGCCGTACTTGCTGCGCATCACATCGGGCTGGACGAAGCTCTCGATTTCCGCCGATGTGGCGGCCTCGGCGAGTGCGGTGTCGGCATCGTCGCACCCGGCGGGGTAGCGGCCGATGTCGAAGATGCCGTGACGGGGGACACCGTACGCGACGATCTCGCCCGGGGTGACGAAATCGGCGGGCAGGATCACGGTGATGCCGTGGACGTTCGGGAATCGGCGCAGCGTCAGCCGCTCGTTCTCGACGCCGTTCTGGGCGCAGAAGACCGGTTGGTCGCTCAGACCCGCCGCTGCGAGCTGTTCGAGCGCCCGGGCGGTGTGCTGGGACTTCATCGCAAGGACCACGTGGTCGTCGGGGCGCAACGCGATCTGCGAGGGCGAGCCGACGCATTCGAACCGGGCCACGCGGTCGCCGCCGGGCGTGCGCATCTTCAGCCCGCTGGTCCGGACCGCGTCGAGGTGGTCGCCACGGGCGATGCCCACGACCTCATGACCGGCGAACGTCAGCGTCGCCGCGACGGTGCCGCCGACCGCGCCGATGCCGTGCACGATGATCCGCATGGTGTCCTCCCGGTTGTCCGGTGTAGCGCACCGGCTCGGTCGGGAGCGGGCGGACCGTCGATTGCCCCGGGATCGCCGGCCCGCTGGGCTGAGGTCCACAGGCGATACCCGTCTTCACATCGGAGCCATACCCGGCGTGGACGGCGGTGGGCGTCACCGCTCTCGCCGTCCCCGGAATCCTCGTGGAAATCCGCTGCATCGCGGTGATCGACCCGTCCGGAGCGCCGTGAGACCTGCAGATCGCACTGCTCGCACATCCGCCTCGCTCCCAGGCCTCCCCGGCCACACCCCTAGACTTCGTCCGCCGGGGTTTCGCGCCACCGATTCGCCCGTCCCCGCCCACGTCGGGCCGGTAGGAAACCGCGTTCATGCTGGTCACGGCCTCGTGCGCGATGTGGCGCGGAACGCATTTCCTCGATATAGGAACGCGCCGGTTTCGGGAAACCCATGCGGCGGAAACCGCCTCCAGAGAATAGTAGAACCACTCTAGAGACATATCGCCATTCTAGTGCGGGGCGGGGCGCCCGCTGCGCTGGCAACTCCGACCGGCGGGAAGCGCGGGAGCTCCGTGCTCATAAGGAGACCTCGAGAAGGGGATCTCCTAGTGTGACGCCCTGGTTGGTAGTGAATGAGTCCTCGGACTGGCCGACGATGCGACTCCTGAGCGTTGGCTCGCGAGAGCCGGGGCCCACTGCTGAACCCAGCTACTGCCTTCGTCGGCATCGGAGCGTAGGATCGGCGTCGGGTAGCCGAGGCCAGAGGAGAACCCCGACGGTGGAGAGTTCACCGAACCCGTTCCACACAGTCGGGAAGCTGTTCCCGGCTGACGAAGTTGTGCCGCCCGTGGGTGTGGACGCCGAAACCCCCGTGGTCGACGCGTTACGCCTGATGTTGGAGAAGCGGTTTTCACAGCTCACGGTCGAGGATGTCAACGGCCGACTGCAGGGGGTCTTCTCGCTATGGTCACTAGCCCGTCTCCTCGAGTCCCAGCCAGGTCTCAAGATCGAAGATCTCGTCGTCGACGACGTCCTCACCCAGATACCCAAGGTCACTGTCCGAGATCCCCTTGAGCCGGTTCTCGAGATGCTCGACCGGACCGAAGCGGTGCTCGTCGTGTCACCTCGTGGCCCTCAGGCGATAGTGACGCCATGGGATGTCCTCGACTACTACTACGCACAGGCCCGCCCGTTCATCCTCCTCGGAGAGATCGAACAAGGGCTACGCCAACTGGTCGTGGGATCGATGGATGACGACGAGCTGTCAGCTTGCATTGAGGCGAATCTCGGACGCCGGTACGCCGATGGACGGCTGCCGGCGACAGTTGAGGAGTTGAGTTTCGACGAACTCCGGCAGATCATCTGCAGCCGCGTGGGATGGCCCCACTTCGAGGGACTGCTCGGCCGGATGAAGACCGTCGTCGACGGTCGCCTTCAAGCCATCCGCGACATCCGTAACGACGTCTTCCACTTTCGAGGCGAGGCGGAGCCTCGCGACGTCGAGCGCCTCGCAGCTGACCGGGAATGGGTCGTTCAGCGGCTCGCTCGAATGAGGGAGGTCGACGATGGCTGACCGGAACCCCGGCGAGCGCCTCAGAGTCGACCTTGTTGAGCGCGTCATATTGGCTCCCTCACAGACCCGCCTCGTTGTCTCGGCCCCGCCGGGGGTGGGGAAGGTCAGCGCTGGGGCAGCCGCTATCGCAGAGGTTCTCCGCAAAAGCCCCGACGGTCGAGTCGTCGTTGTCATCGCTCACCGGACGCTCAGCGCGCAGTGGCAGGCAGTCCTGCAGGACCTCGGACTCCGTTCGACGGTGGTCGATGGGCCCGAGTACCGGGAGATGGAACTCGACGTCCCGCCGGGCGAGAGCCCCTGGTCGACTTCGACGCTCGTCGTGACGTCGGTCGACTTCATCAAGCGACCCGGCAGGCTCGATGAGCTCTTGCAGGTGGCCTGGGACCTCGTGGTCTTCGACGACGTCTTCAGCTGGCCAGGTCTTCGACGCGAAGTCCTAGAACGGCTCTGGGTCGCGGACTCGGTCCGGGTTCTTGTCGCCATGACAGTCCCGACCGCCGGCGTCTCCTGGCCCAAGAACCCACCTCCTTCGATGCTCAAGTATCAAGTCGATGCCTGGCCCGGCCTCGAATTCGTCGATGTGGAGTTCAGCCCCGACGAACAAGCAGTCGCCGACCGTGTCGCGGCCTTCGAAGCTGATACTTCGCACGTTGACGGGTGGGAGCGCGTCGCAGGTCAACTTCTCGGCCGCGTCGCTGCGAGCTCCCTTCCGATGATCACTTCGCAGAGACCCGAAGAGGCATTCCAGGGGAGCCTGGATGACCGGCCGGGTCGACGAGAGCTGTCCGACTCAGCAGTCGCGCACGAGCTGGACGAGATCGCAGACCTAGCCAGCGACCTCGAATCCGACGCTAAGATGGAGGCTCTGTTGGCACTGGTCGCAGACCGGACAGAGGCGGCTGGGGGACCGGTCGTCGTCTTCTCCGGGTTCGCTCGCACAGCCGGCTATCTCGCTGCCGCGATCCGGGACCGCTTCGACGTCGAGCCAATCGTGCTGACCGGCTCGACGCCTAGTCACAACGTCGACGATCCTTCTCGGACCGCCGCCTCGGGGACGATCGTTGTCGCCACCGATGCCGGGGTGCAGGGCATCGAGTTCCCTTCGATTGCCGAGATCGTCCACTACGATCCCCCGGCATCTGAGGCGGCCTTCTCCGTGCGGAACACGCGACGGCGCGAATCGACAGCTGAATCGGGCAGGCTGAGATCGTCCTGGGTGATTCGCGATCCTGTGAGCCGCGATCTCTGGAAGTCCATTGCCGGCCGACGTGTCGAAACCAGCGACATTCCGGCCGATCCATAGCACCCGACCAGGGTCGGCACTGTCCAGACGTTCACCCACGCGCAGGTGCTAGCCGTCCGGCAGGCAGCGGCGGACCACGTAGCGTCGACCGCGGCGGAGGTCTGTGGGTTCACGGTCGGAGTAGTTCGTCGAGACGGTGCCATGTGGGCGGCCATGTCAGAACAACATCGACGTGTCGGCAGATGTCGACCCACTCCGGGGGCGGAGCCGCTTCGGTGGAGAGCACCGCCGTCACCTCGGAGCCCTATCCGGCGTGAACGGCCGTGGGCGTCACCTCGCTTGCCGTGCCCGGGATCCTCGTGGAGATCCGATGCACGGCGGTGGTCGACGCACCAAAAGGGCCCTGAGACCGGCTGACGACACTGTTGCGGCACGGCAGTGAGGCCGGGTCAGGCTGGTCGGGCCTCGCATCCGCCTCGGTCGGAGCGCCCCCGGTAGGGTCAGATCGTGGATGGGTGCGACGACGGGTGAGCGACACGCGTCGTCAGGACTGACCGGCAGGGGGCATGGCCATGGGGAGCTACGACTACGAAGCGCTGCGAGTCGACATCGCCGATCAGATTGCGGTCGTCACGCTCGACCGGCCTGATGTCGGCAATGCGGTCAACGAGACTCTCCATGGTGAGATCGGAGACGTCTTCTATGAGCTGTCCGTGGACGAGGCCGTCTCGGCGATCGTGTTGACCGGCGCGGGCGACACGTTCTGTAGCGGCGGCAACGCCAACGACCTGATCCTCGCCGAGCCAGGCGACTTCAACTACGAGTGGATGCAGAAGATGCGACGCCTCGTGACAGCACTACTCGAAGTTGACCAGCCCGTTATCGCAGCACTCAACGGCGACGCCGTCGGAGTGGGTGCCACGATCGCCCTGTACTGCGACCTCATCATCGCCTCGGATACCGCTTCGATCTATGACCCGCATGTCACCAAAGAGGGCATCGCGGCGGGGGACGGCGGGTTCTTGATGTGGGCGATGCAGCTCGGGATGCCGAGGGCGAAGTACCACCTCCTCACTGGAGCGAGGCTCTCCGCTCCTGATGCCGCGGCCGCAGGCCTCATAAACGAAGCCCTCCCCGCCGGCGAGGTCCTGCCACGGGCCATGGGACTCGCCCGACAACTCGCTGATGGTCCCGGCCTCGCCATCCGCAGCACCAAGAGAATCCTCAACAAGGTCATCGAACTCCTCGGCGCGGGAACACTCGAGTACGCCGGCGAGAAGGAACGCGTGACCCTCTACTCGGCCGACTTCAAAGAAGCGGTCACCGCCCAGGTCGAGGGACGGTCCCCGACGTTCGAGAACCGGTGACCGCTGAGGGCCGTGGCGCCGCAACGGTGCGCCCCGTCGCTGTCTTGGTGTGAACCGGTGGCGTGGCCTAAGGGTCGAGGCCCAGGGTTCGCCTGGCTGGTCCGAGGCGTCGCGGGTCGATGAGCTCGGGTGTCGTCCCGAACCAGTCTCCCCACCCGCCTCGGATGAAGTCATGTGGGAACCCGAGCTCGATTCGACTCGCAGTGTTGAGACGTTCGTGCATCTCGTCGGTCACTTCGACGTCGGTGGCGCCGAGATTTTCCTTCAGGTGGGACAACGTCCGGGCGCCAACGATCGGGATGTTGAGCGCTGATTGCTTCCTAATCCAGGCGATCGCGAGTTGCGATGGCCTGTATCCGGTCTCGTCGGCAACCTGGATGAGTTCGCGGGTGATGGATGTGGCGCGGTCGCTCTTGTACTTGTCGAACGCGCGGGGAACGGCACTGGATTCGACTCGGCCCTCGTAGCTCTCGTCGTTCGACGGGCGAAGCAGCTTTCCCGATAGGGCGCCGCCGCCGAGCGGGGACCATGCGAGGACGCTCATCCCGAGCGCCTCTGCCATCGGAGCCAGCTCTCGTTCGGCTTCGCGTTGCGCAAGGTTGTACTCAACTTGAATTGCCACTGGACGAGTTGTTCGACCGAGTTCCGCGATCGCGTCGGCTCGGGCGACGAGCCAGGCGGGGAAGTCCGAGAAGCCGACATGGAGGACCTTGCCGGCGCGAACGACGTCGTGCAGCGCCTGGATGGTCTCTTCGATTGGGGTGAGGGCGTCCCACACGTGCACCCAGTAGAGGTCTACGTAGTCCGTGCCGAGTCGTCTCAGGCTGTCGTCGAGTGAGCGGACGAGGTTCTTCTTGTGGTTTCCGCCGGCGTTCGGGTCGCTGTGATCCGGCGAGATCGTGTACTTGGTCGCGACAACGAAGCGGTCTCTGTCACCCTTGATGAAGCTGCCGAGGAGCCGTTCGCTTGAACCGCGCGTGTAGCTGTTGGCCGTATCGAAGAAGTTCCCCCCCGCTTCGACGAACGCATCGAACATCGCACGACTGGTCGCCTCGTCAGCGCCCCACCCGAACTCGGTTCCGAAGGTCATCGTCCCGAGGCACAGCTCAGAGACCCGTATGCCCGTTCGGCCGAGAAGGGTGAGTTTCATTGTCACCTCAGGGGAGGAAAGCGGCGCTGAATTCCAGTTGCGCCAGTTGACACCAAGAACTCCATCGATTAAATGTATCAAATACTGTAATTGCGTGTCGATCTGTCGCTCTCACCGTGCGGCAACCCCCCGGCCGCTCCGGTAGGCCGACGAGTCAGCCTGTCGAGAGGGTCTCCGCAGGGCCCTGTCGGGTGGTGCTGGTCGCGATTCGGCCTCCACCACACCGATGACTTGGAATCTGGGGAGGACCACATGAAGTCGAGATGGAGTCGCGTAATAGCGATCCTGCTCGTGTTGACACTCATCGCTGCCGCATGCGGCGACGACGATGACGACACGAGCGCGAGCGATGGGGATGGAACCGCATCCGACGACGGCGCCGGCGACGGTTCGTCCGATGATTCCGCGGCACCGTCGGATGGTGAGGATCCTGTCGAATACTCACAGGGCGCGTCCGATGACACGATCAAGATCGGCAGCTCGTTGCCGATCACAGGCCCCGCAGCTGGAACCGGCACAGCGATGCGCGAGGCGCTCGAGGCTTTCGTCTCGAATCTGAACGCGCAGGGCGGCGTGAACGGCCGCTCCGTCGAGATCTCGATCTACGACGACGGCCTCGAGCCGGCCCGGGTCCAGGCGAACTTCCGACGTCTCGGCGACCAGGACAACGTGTTTTCGGTTATCTCGCCGGCGGGCTCAGCCCAGATACCCAGCGCATATCCGTTTATCGAAGAGTCCGGTCTGCCTTTGTTCGGACCGGTGTTGCCGCCGGACCCCGACATGCAGCAGGTGTACATCATCGGCACCGGGCGTTCTGACCAGGCCAGGGTGATGTCGGACTTCCTACTCGAACAGGGAGCAGTCACCGTCGGGCTGATCGGCCAGAACAACGACTTGGGCCAGTCGATGCTCGCAGGCCTCGAGGAACAGCTCCCCAAGAACGGCCAAGAACTCGTCATCACCGAGCTGAGCCTCGACGCCGAGACCAACGAGGTCGAAGGCGCGCTCAACAACGTGCGCGACGCGAATCCCGATGCTGTTGTCATGGCCACGAACCAGGTCCAGGCAGCGCTCATCTTGCGAGAAGCGACAAGCCAGGGATGGGAGCCCATCTTCATCGGGGACACATCGTCAGCCAGCACCGGCGCTATGGACACTGTCGAGCCGGCCGGCGATGCTGCAGTCGGCCTGTACGGGACCACGAACCGGTCCTTCACCACACTCGACTCGGACGCGGTCGCCGATTACCGGGCGGTGATGGAGGAGTACGCGCCCGGAAGCGTCGACGACGGCTTCGCGCTTTATGCGTACGCGATCGCGGATGTCTTCTTCGAAGTCATCGAACGCATGGGTGACGACCTCACCTGGGAGAACTTCCACGCGACCGCCGAGGCAATGTCGGGCTACGAGAACGGACTGCTGCCCGCTGTCACCTTCGGCCCGCTGCCCGGCGGCCATTCAGGTAACACGGGTGCCGCTGTCGCCATGTGGGATGGCACGGACTGGGTGATCGTCCGCGAGTTCACCGACCCGTCGTGATGTCACCGCTGCGACCAGCCGGTACCTCTGTTCGGAACCGCTGAGGAGACTCGACGTCGATGTTGCGTCAGGTCATCAGCGGACTCGAGTCCGGCAGTTGGTACGGGCTGGTCGCAGTCGCGATCGTCGTGATCTGGCGGCTCACCGACGTCCCGAACTTCGCGATCGCCGAGATGGGCCTTTTCCCGGTCTATGTGGCGTGGCAGTTCACCGAGGAGGGCATGGCATTTTGGCCCGCCGTTCTGCTCGGAGGCGTTGTCGCGGCAGTGTTCGCGGTGCTGATCGAGATCATCGTGATCCGGCCTCTGGAGGGCAGATCCCATTTCCCGTTGCTTATCGCGACGATCGGCCTGTCGGTGGCCATCAAGTCGCTGATAGGGATCACGTGGGGAACGTTCCCGGAACGTTTCGAGAGCTCATGGGCAACGGACAACGTGACCCTGCTCGGCGAACGCGTCCCGACAAACCTGTTGGTGACCCTCGGCGCGGCACTGTTCGTGATCGTCTTGTTGAGCGGCTTCTTCGGCACCGACCTGGGTACTCAGATGCGGGCAATGGCCGAGAGTCGTGACATCGCACGGCTTCTCGGGGTCCGAGTCGGCCGGTCGTCGATGCTCGCGTGGGCCATCGGGGGTGTCATCGCGTACGCAGCGTTGACCCTTCAAACATGGTCAACGCTGCTCTCCGACGCCTCGGGCGACACCGTCATCTTGAGGGCGTTCGTCGCGGCGATTATCGCGGGAGCGTCATCTGTGGCAGTCGCATTCGTCGCCGGCCTGCTCATCGGCGTCGCCGAGAACCTGGCGGGGGCGCTCATCTCCTCGCAGATGAAGGCATCGGTCGCGCTCGTGATCGTCGTCGTGTTCCTCCTCGCGCGCCCTGCGGGCTACTCGGGTGTCGGCGAACAACGGGAGTTCTGAGCCGCCATGGCAACAACCCCACGAGCTGAGTCGACGACACCGGCTCCGATCACGTCGGCCGAACGAGGCGGATCGCGCCGCCCGCGTCCGTTCCGCAACGGCCGCGACTCGAACTGGCGGCGGGCCACACGGTGGCTGCTGATCGCCGGCGCAGCGGTTGCAGCCGCGATCGCTCCAAGCCAGCTGAATTCATATCAACTCTTCATCGCCACTCTCATCGGCGTCTACGCGATCAGCGCCCTGGGGTTCAGTCTCTTGGTGAACTGGACTGGCCAGCTCGGCGTCGCTCACGCAGCGTTCATGGGTCTCGGCGCCTACGGCTCCGCGATCATGGTCGACCGGGGACTGCCGTTCGTGTTGGCGCTCGTTCTGGCAATCGTCGGCACCGCCATCGCCGGTTCGCTTCTCGCGTTCCCCGCGGTTCGTCTACGAGGCTTCTTCCTCGCCGTGGCGACGCTCGCCATCGGGGATCTGATCGTGCGGTCCTTCAGCCAGTTCGACGGACTGACGGGCGGCGGAGCCGGAATGGCTGTCCCGCTCATCCGCATCGGAGGCTGGGGCCAGTCCGAGAGCGTCTACGCGATGACCATGTGCAGCCTCTTCGTGATCTATGCGCTGTCAGCTCGGATGTTGCGCGGCCGGTTCGGAGAGATCCTCCTCACCGTGCGCCACCTCGGGCCTACGGCTGACACTTTGGGGATCTCGACGCTGCGCTACCAGATGCTGGCTTTCGGGTGGTCCGCAGCTATCGGCGCGCTCGCAGGCGTCTTGTTCGCTCAACTGCAGACGTACTTGACGCCGAGCGCCTTCGGATTCGGTTTCCTCGTCTTGTTGCTCGTGATGATGATCATCGGCGGCGCCTCGATCGTTGGTTCGCTCATCGGGGCCGCATTCGTCGTCATCCTGCTCGAATGGTTGCAGGCCCTCGCGCTGTACCAGCGCTTCGCCTATGCGACGACACTCATCGTCGTCATCGTTGTCCTGCCCGGCGGCCTCGCGAGCCTGCCTACACAACTGAAGCGACTTCGCCTCGACCGGCTCATCCACCCGTTGACCATGTGGCGCCAGCTCACGATCTCGGGCGACGACGATGTCGACTAGCCGCTCCCTGGAGAGCATCGGCGACACTGACCCCGATTGGCTCGCTCCGCCGCTGCCCGAGGTCTCCATCGGCAACCTCGAAGTGCGCTTCGGCGGTAACACCGTCCTGAAGGGCTGCTCGGCCGAGTTCGGCACGGGCTTTCACGGTCTCATCGGCCCGAACGGAGCGGGCAAGACGACGCTCTTCAACGTGATCGGCGGCTTCGTACGGCCCCACCAAGGCGAAGTCACCGTCGGCGGAGTCGACATCACCACAAAGAGCCCAGCAACAATCGCAGCCGACCTCCACGTCGCCCGCACCTTCCAGACCCCCCGGCTCGTTCCGGAACTGACCGTCTGCGACAACGTCGCTCTCGGCACAGTGACACGAACACGAGAAGGACACCTCCAAGAGTTCCTCGGCACACGGTCCTATCGCAGCCGCGTGAGCGCGCTCGGTGACCGCGTCGACGAACTGCTCGAGGCCTTCGACCTCTCGCGCTGGCGAGACGAACGAGCCGACGAGCTGCCACTTGGAAGCCAAAAGCTCGTCGAGGTCGCCCGCTGCATCGTCGCAGAACCGTCAGTGATGTTGCTCGACGAGGTCGGAGCGGGTCTCTCCGCAAAAGACCAAGACACCCTGATCGCAGGTCTCGCGTCGCTGATCGAAACCGGCGACACCTGCGTGCTGTTCATCGAACACAACGTCCACCTCGTCCTCGACCTCTGCCCGACCGTTGCTGTGTTGCACCTCGGAGAGATCATCTTCCATGACGACCGGGCACGACTCGTCGAGAACCCCGACGTCATCAAGGCCTACCTCGGTGGAACCTTCCGCTACGGAGGAACAGCATGACGGCGCTGCTCGAGGTCCGCGACGTGGAGAGCGGCTACGGCCGCCTCCAGATCCTGCGAGGGGTCTCGTTGGCCGTCGGTGACAACGAGGTCGTGTCGATCCTCGGCGCGAACGGCGCAGGCAAGACGACGCTTCTCCGCGCGATCTCAGGGCTTCTCCCACTGTGGAGCGGAGCGATCACACTCGGCGGGAAGCCCATCGGCCGTCGCACCCCCGAGGCCCGCGCCCGCCTCGGCCTGGGACACCTCCCCGAGGGTCGAGGAATCCTCGGCACGCTGACAGTCCGCGACAACCTGCGCCTCGGGATGCTCGGTGTCGGCGTGAGGAGCCGAAGCGACCAGTCCGAGCGATTCGACGAAACCCTCGAACAGTTCCCACTTCTGAAGAAGAGGCTGCAGTCACGCGCGTCGGAACTCTCAGGCGGCCAACAGGGGATTCTCGCCGTCGCCCGGGCGCTCGTCGCAAGGCCACGACTCCTCTTGATCGACGAACTCTCCTTCGGGCTCGCCCCGATGATCGTCGAACAGCTCTTCGAAGTCCTCTCCGGCTCACGCCCCAACGGCATGAGCGTCGTGCTCGTCGAGCAGAACAGCGACGTCCTCAACGTCTCAGACCGCACCTACATCCTCCGCAACGGCACCTGCATCTTCGAAGGGAACTCACGAGACGTCGACCCCGACACCCTCGTCGACTCCTACCTGGGGAACCGTTCTTCTGACCCACCCGCTCATCATGAAAGGCACAGCCAATGACCAGAGTCATCTCGACAGACACCCACATCGTCGAGCCGCCCGACATCTACGAGGACGGCATGCCGGCCGCTGTGCGCGACCGGGCACCCAACATGAGACGCTACGAGACCGAGGACGGCCGTCCAGCCGACGCCTGGTTTCTAGGAGACGAGCAGGTCGTGACCCTCGGCTCGGTCACTCAGGCAGGCCGCCGATTCGGCGACAAGTCAGAACTCGACTTCGTCAGCGTCTGGGAAGACGTCCGCGAAGGTGCCTACCAGCCCGACGCGATGCTCGAAGATCTCGAGCTCGATGGCGTGTGGGGCGCGCTCGCACAGCCCAGCCAGGGCCTGTTCTGGTACCACCTCGACGACAGCGAGCTGCTGAGCGGAATCTGCCTCGCGTACAACAACTGGATCGCCGAGTTCTCCGCCAAGCAGCCCGAACGGCTTCTCGGCGTGGCGATGCTGAATGTCGACGACCCGCGCGAAGCCGCGAAGGAGATCGAGCGCTGCAGCGACCTCGGCCTCCGCGCCGCGTTCATCCCCGTCGCGCCGACCCCCGGACAGCCTTACCGCGACCCCATCTACGACCCGTTCTGGGACGCAGCTCAACAGACCGGCACCGTGTTGATGATGCACATCGCCACCCAGCGAGCAAACGTGCCCGCCTGCGAGATCACCACCGACTTCAGCACCTACACACCAGCCGGGCTCCGACCCACCCAGGACTACTGGGTCCGGTACGCCATGACCGACATGATCTTCGCAGGCGTACTGGAACGCTACCCGGGCCTTCGGATCGTCTCGACCGAGAACGAAGGTTCCTGGGCGCCTCACTGGCTGCGCCAGATGGACTACACCTACACCGACCGGCCCGTCTACGCGAACTACAAGTCCGCCGAGGGATTCCTTCCCAGCGACTACTTCCGGCGCAACATGTTCATCATCTTCCAAGAGGACCCAGCAGTTCTCAAGCTCCGCTACGAGATCGGGATCGACAACCTCATGTGGGGCAACGACTACCCCCACTCCGAGTCGACCTGGCCCAAGTCGATGGAGTTCCTCGACGAGATGTTCGAGGACGTCCCCGACCAGGAGCGACAGCAAATCCTCGACGACAACGCCGTCAGGGTCTTCGGATTCCCCGAAGAGTAGGTAAGCGGCAGAACCTGATCAGTGCGCACGATGTTCGCTGCGCCGCTGGCCTCGCCGGGCTGTTTCGTAGCGGTCGATCACCGCCTGCCGATACGGCTCGCTGGGGAACATCACCTCCGAGCGGCTCGGTGCTGTGAGCGCACGAATACACTCCACGGCGCCCGACCGAGCCGACGATTGTTGATATTCACGCCCTCCACAGCGACGACTAACCCGATGGACGACGACCGCAACTGGGACTCCGCAGGGGTCCCCGAAAAGAAGGCGCTGAGGCTCGCTCAGGCAATTGTCGACCGGATCAACGACCGGGAGCTCACGCCCGGCGACAGGCTGCCCCCCCAGGCCACACTCATGGAGCAGTACAACGTGTCCCTCGGGACGCTGCGCGAAGCGCTGCGGCTCCTCGAGACCCAGGGCGTTGTCGTGATGCGCACCGGGCCAGCCGGCGGCCCCATCGTGGCGCCGGTCGACTCCCGTGCCATGGCCATGAACATGGCGCTGCTCCTACAACGCCAAAGAGCCACCTACCGCGACGTCATCGACGGACGACTCGCCTTCGAGCCGACGATCGCCCGCGCGGCCGCGAGCCGCATCACCCACGACGACATCGAGAGGCTCGAACAGGAACTCGACAGGACACGTCAGGCGGTCACTGCCGGGCTCAGCCTGGTACCGAACGCATCAGGCTTCCACCAACTTGTCGCAGCGTCCACACGCCACCCCGTCCATGTGGTGACAGCTCAAGCACTCCACCGCATCGGCGCCCACCTCAACCGCTTCGTCGCCTACGACCCGACCCGCATCGACGAAGTTCTCTCGACACACCAAGACCTTCTCGATGCCCTTAAGAAGGCTGACGGCTCAGCGGCAGAAGACGTGATGCGACGCGACATAAACGAATTCATCGCTCACATCGAGAAGCTGGACAGGACCCTCTTCGACAAGCCCGTGGCCTGGAGCGACGGCGCAACAGACTTTCCGGCCAAGACTTGACATGCCCCGGGGCGAGGTACCACCTGCTCACAGGAGCGAAGCTCTCCGCTCCTGATTCCGCAGCGGCCGGTCTCATCAACGAAGCTCCACCTGCGGGCGCCACGCGCCATGCAGCTCGCTCGACGACTCGCTGACGGCGCCGGCCTCGCCATCCGCAGCACCACGCGCATCCTCAGCAAGGTCACCGAACTCCTCGGCGCGGGAACACTCGAGTACGCCGGCGAGAAGGAACGCGTGACGCTGTACTCGTCGGACTTCAAAGAAGCCGTTGCCGCCCAGGTGGAAGGGCGAGCGCCGCGATTTCTGAACCGGTAGCCACGCGCGATCACGCACGTGCGCGTCCGGATCTGCTCACGATCCGGTGCCGGGCCGGTCAGGCCGCCGGCGTAGTGAAGAAGGCGGTCGGATCGTCGGCGCGTGGGCCTACTTCGGAGCGCCGGAATCTAGTGGCACGCCAGCAGGCGAAGGTGATGCTACGGTCCGACCAAACAGACGTTCGAGTTTCTGAGTGGCCGAGTGACCTTCGTGTCCGTGAGTGCCCGGCTCGCCGCTGTCGATCTTTCTAGATCGACGCGTCGAGGTGGGGCCCGGACTCCGAGACGGTCACGAAAGGGGCCATTCGATGAGCAAGAAGAAGCGGAATTCGACGTCACCCGAGGCGATTGCCCGGGCCGACCGTGACCGCCAGGCGGTGGAGATGCGCCGGGCGGGTTTGACCTACGACGAGATCGCCGACCAGTTGGGCTATGCGAACAAGGGCGGCGCCCACAAGGCGGTCACCCGGGGTCTGTCGCGGTGGATGTCCACCGGTGCCTCTGAGGAGCTGCGGGCCCTGGAGTTGGAGCGCACCGAGACGATGCTGCGCCGGCTGTGGCCCCGCATCGACCGCGAGTCACTGGACTTGGCAGCGGTGAACTCGGCGATGCGGGTGATGGACTACCGGGCACGCATCACCGGGCTGTACGCCCCTGCGAAGCACCAGGTCGGCGTCGCGGTGACGGCGACGGTCAACACCGCGAAGCTCGACGCGACCGACGCGCTGCGCGCCGCGGTGGTCGGGATGGTCGAGCGCGAGCGCGCCCAGCTCGACGCAGGCCGTGCCGAGCCGTTCAACGTCCGCGTCGGCCACGACGGTGACGACTTCGCCGGCGGGATCGCGTCGTGACCGGCTCCGACGAGGCAGACGTCGACGATCTCACTCTCCCTGCCCGTGAGCTATTGGACATCCCCTTCTGTCCGCTGACTCCCACGGGTACTCAGGGCGAGTTCTTGTTGGACTTCGAACGCGAGGCCCTCTACGGCGGTGCAGTTGGTGGTGGCAAGTCGGTCGCGCTCCTCATGGGTGCTTTGCAGTACGTTGACACGCCGGGCTATTCCGCGCTGGTCATCCGCCGTCAGCTCACCCATCAGTCCCTGCCGGGCGGGCTGTTGGATTTAGCGCACCAGTGGTTGAGCGGGCGGGCGCGCTGGGACTCTGATACCGCCACGTGGACGTTTCCCACCGGCGCGACGCTCACCTTCGGCTACCTCGAGTCCGACCGCAGCCGCGACCGTTACCAGGGGATGCAGTGGCAGTACATCGCGTTCGACGAACTCACCCAGTTTCCCGAACACCACTACCGGTACCTGTTCTCGCGGTTGCGCCGCCCCTCGCAGGCCCCCGGCGGTCTTGAACGTGTGCCGTTGCGGATGCGTGCAGCGTCGAACCCGGGCGGTGAGGGCCACGACTGGGTGAAGCACCGCTTCATCACCAACGACGGCGCCGACCCCCGCCGTCGCTTCTACCCGGCGCGGCTCGACGATAACCCCCACCTCGACCCCCACTCCTACCGCGAGACCCTGATGTGTCTCGACTCCCACAACCGCGCGCAGCTCCTCCACGGCGACTGGGACAGCACCCCAAACGGTCGCCTCTTCCGCCGCGAATGGTTCACCACCGTGGCCGCCACCGACGTCCCCGGTGACGTCCGCCGGGTCAGGTTCTGGGACCTCGCCGCGACCCCGGCAACGCCGACGACCGACCCCGACTGGACCGTGGGATGTCTGGTCGCCTTGGACCGGTCTCGTCGCGACTACCACGTCGAGAACATCGTCCGGTTCCGTGGGACTCCCGCCGAAGTCGAAGCCAGGGTTGCTCGCATCGCTGAGGCCGATGGCCGCGCCGTGACGATCCTCATCGAAGAAGGCCCTGCGGCGGGCAAGGCTCTCGTCGATCACTACAAGCGCAACGTCGTGGACGGCTACACCGTCCACTCGGTGCGTCCGACCGACCCCAAGACGGTCCGGGCCGCCCCGGTCGCGTCCGCGGCCGAGACCGGGCGGGTGCGCATTGTCGCCGGCGGCTGGAACGACGCGTTCCTCGACGAGATCGTCATGTTCCCCGACGGCGCGCACGACGACCAGGTCGATGCCCTCACCGGCGCCTACGGATGGCTCGCAAGCAAGGCTCCCTCCGACGTGGAACTTGCCGCGGGCCTGTCCCTCGAGCTGTTCACCCGGCCCAGCCCCCACCGCGTCACCTAATGGGACTCGACCGGTGTTGCCGACTGGGTGATGCTGGTGCCGGGCCGCTGGCCGGTGAGCACTTGGTGTCCCTGGAGCTCTTCGAAGATTCCTAGGGCTAGTGCCGTGTCAGGCAACGTTTGCGCGGTTGACGAGTTCTCGTAGTGCTCGGTCCTGAGCGTTGCGGTTCCGCCAGATGATGTAGCGGCGGATCATTGAGGCCTGCTCGCGGTGCGAGCCGTGGTCGGTGCCGTCG